>NZ_JAVREN010000005.1:0-220066 GCF_031845405.1 Streptomyces boetiae | reverse complement strand
CCGCGCACCCCGCGCGGTCGCCGCGGCCGTTCCCGCGCAGCGGGCGAGGGCGGCGCCGCGCACGCCCGCGCGCGGGCACCACAGCGGGTCGGGCCCGCCCGGGCAAGGGCACCTCACTCGCGGCTGATGAGGAGCAGGGCGCGGTCGTCGTTCACGTCGCGGGCGACGGACTCGATCAGGTGCCAGGCGGCGCCGCGGAAGCCGGTGGTGACGTACCGGTCGGCCTCGCCGGTGAGGCGGTCGATGCCCTCGGACAGGTCGCGGTCGGAGCGCTCCACCAGGCCGTCGGTGAAGAGCATCAGGACGTCCCCGCGCCGCAGCGTGCCCTTGGCCGGGTGGAACTCGGCGCCGTCGTAGACGCCCAGCAGCGGGCCCTCGGCGGCTATCTGCTCCCAGCGGCCGGTGCCGGCGTTCAGCTGGACGCCGGGCAGGTGGCCCGCGGAGAGCAGCTCGTAGTCCCCGGTGTCCAGGTCGAGCACCAGGTGGACGGAGGTGGCGAAGCCCTCCTCCCAGTTCTGCCGCAGGAGGTAGCCGTTCGCTGCGGGCAGGAAGGCGTGCGGCGGCAGCGAGCCGAGCAGGCCGCCGAAGGCGCCCGAGAGCAGCAGCGAGCGGGAGGCGGCGTCCATGCCCTTGCCGGAGACGTCGGTGAGGACCACCTCCAGCGTCCGGCCGCCGGGCCCGGTGCGCGCGGCGTTGACGAAGTCGCCGGAGAAGGACTGCCCTCCGGCCGGCCGCAGGGACACCTCCCGGTGCCAGCCGCGGGGCAGGGCGGGCAGCCGCCCCTGGGCGCGGATGCGCTCGCGCAGGTCGAAGAGCATGGTGCCGCCGCGCCGCCAGGGCACGCCGACCCGGCTGCGGAACTGGGCGATCAGCAGGCCGATGAGAGCCACCGCGGCGACGACCAGGATGCTGCCGGGCGTGACCGGGTCGGGCTGCGACCTGCTGGGGTCGATCATCGCCGTCTCCAGCACCAGGGCGGTGGCGGCGACGGCGTACAGGCCCAGCAGGCTGGCCGGGCGCAGCAGCAGGCCGCCGGCCACCAGTGGCAGCACCAGGGCCTCGGGCGGGCACCAGTCGGGCTGGGAGACGGTCGCGCCGCCCAGCAGCGGGACGGTCAGCAGCAGCGCGGCGAACGCCGGCCAGTCGGAGCCGTCGCCGCGGAAGTAGTCGACAGCGGAGCGGCGCAGACCGATCCGCAGGCGGTGGAACACCTTCTGCGCCCGGAGTCTCGGGGACGTCCGGGGTGGGGTCTCACTGCCGCGCGCCATGACCTGGGACCCTACCGATCCGCTCGGCGCGGCGTCGAACCCTTGCCCCGCCCGGATATGCGTGCGGAGCGGCACCCGTCGCGGGGACGGCGCCGCGCCCCGGGCGTTCTCCCCGGCCGTGGCGGCCCGGCCAGCGCGCGGCTTCCGTACGCGGTGCCGCGGCGATGGGGGCGCGCGAGCGCGCTGCGCGGTGCAAGTGTTCCACTCCCCCTCCCGCCCTCGGTGACTGCCGAGCATACGGCCGAGCACCGACAGTGGGTACCTCTGCGGCGGCCCCCGCCTCAGGCGGACCTGAGGGGCCGTGAGCTGCCGCCCGGCAGCCGGGGTCCCGCGGCCCTCTCAGTCCTGGCCGTGGCCCGGGGGCAGGGGCGGGAGGGTGCCCTCGGTCTCGTAGGCGGTGAGCATGGCGATGCGGCGGGTGTGCCGCTCCTCGCCGGAGTAGGGGGTGGCCAGGAAGGCGGCGACGAAGGCGGTGGCCTCCTCGGCGGTGTGCATCCGGGCGCCGATGCTGACGACGTTGGCGTCGTTGTGCTCGCGGCCCAGTCGGGCCGTCTCCTCGCTCCAGGCCAGGGCGCAGCGCACCCCGCGGACCTTGTTGGCCGCGATGGCCTCGCCGTTGCCCGAGCCGCCGATCACGATGCCGAGCGCGCCGGGGTCGGCCGCGGTGCGCTCGGCGGCGCGCAGGCAGAACGGCGGGTAGTCGTCCACGGCGTCGTAGAAGAGGGGGCCGCAGTCGACGGGCTCGTGGCCGTTCTCCTTGAGCCAGCCGGTCAGGTGGCTCTTGAGTTCGTAGCCGGCGTGGTCGGAACCGAGATAGACGCGCATGGGGAGGAGTCTGTCATGCCCGGTTCCGGCCGTTCGCGCCCCGTCCCAGCAGGTGCCAGGCGGCGGGCAGCGCGCCCATGGCCAGGGCCGCCTTGAGGGCGTCGCCCAGCAGGAAGGGCACGAGGCCGGCGTCCGCGGCCTGGGCGAGGGAGAGGTCGGCGGCCACGGCCAGGTAGGGAACGCCCACGGCGTAGATGATCGCGGTGCCCACCGCCATCGTTCCCACGGTGCGCAGGACGGTGCGGTCGCCGCCGCGGCGGGCGAGGGCGCCGACGGCCGGGGCGGCCAGCAGCATGCCGAGGATGTAGCCGAAGGCGGGCATGGACCAGCCGGAGCCGCCGTCGGAGAACCACGGCGCCCCGGCCATCCCCGCGAGCGTGTACAGCAGCAGGGACAGCGCGGCCCGGCCGGGGCCGAGGGAGGCGCCCACGAGCAGCGCGGCGAAGGTCTGGCCGGTGACGGGCACGGGCGAGCCGGGGACGGGGACGGCGAACTGGGCCGCGGCGCCTGTGAGGGCCGCTCCCCCGGCGATCAGCGCCGCGTCCCTGACGCGGGCCCGGGGCAGGGACGGCGCGGGCAGCAGGTCGGCGAGAACGGCGGTGGTCATGGCGTACTCCCTGGGGACGGTCGGACGTGCTTCGACGCTAGCCGAACAACGGCCGTTCCCCCGCGTGACCTTGACGACATCCGGCGACGCGAGTGCTAGCGTATGCCTATTGCAAGTAATGTGCACTTACAGGTGATGGGCAGGGAATGGCCACGTACGCCCTCCCCGAACTCCCGTACGGCTACTCCGCGGTCCACGACCACCAGGGGAACGCCGGGCTGGGGGCACCGCCCGGGTCAACTGGCAGGATGTGGCGGCCCGTTACTCCGCCGCCAAGGGGCGGGCCGGCACGCTGCTGCTCGCCCCCTGAGGACTCCCCCGGCCGCCAGATCGTCTTCTCACCCCGGCGGCCGGGAAGGAGAACGGCCCCCGCGCGGAGGCATCGCGCGGGGGCCGGTCGTGTGCGGGCGTTGCGGGCGTTCGGAAGAGGCGCCGCCCCGGGAGGAGCTCAGGAGAAGTCGGGGGCCGCGTCCCGGGTGCGCTTGATCTCGTAGAAGCCGGGCGTTCCGGCCACCAGGAGCGTGCCGTCCCACAGCCGGGCCGCCGCCTCACCGCGCGGCGCGGGCGTCACCACGGGCCCGAAGAACGCGATCTGCTCGCCGTCCGCGCCCGGCACCGCGATCACAGGCGTGCCCACGTCCTGGCCCACCAGGTCGATCCCGGCCTTGTGGGAGGCCCGGAGCGGCGCGTCGCAGGCGTCGCTCTCGGCCGCGTCGGCCAGGGCCTCGGGCAGCCCGGCCTCGGCCAGCGCCTCGGCGTAGAGCGCCCGGCCGGGCTCGCGGCCCTGGAGGTGGATGCGGTTGCCCAGGGCCGTGTAGAGCGGGCCGAGCACCTCGGAGCCGTGCTCCTGCTCGGCGGCGACGCACACCCGCACCGGGCCCCAGGCCCGGCGCAGCAGGCTCGCGTACTGCTCGGGCATCTCGTCCAGGCGGGCCTCGTTGAGGACGGACAGGCTCATCACGTGCCAGCGCACCCGGACCGGCCGCACCTTCTCGACCTCCAGCATCCAGCGCGAGGTCATCCACGCCCAGGGACAGACGGGGTCGAACCAGAAGTCGGCGGGGGTCGTCTCGGGCATCGTCGCTCTCCTCGGTGTCTCACGGGTGTCTCTCGGCGCCGCGGGCGGTCCGGGGCCCGGGCCGCTCCTCCCGGCGACAACGCGGGGCGGGACCCGCCCATTCCGCCCCCTCCGCCGCGCGGGCCGCGACCGCCGCGCGGGCGGCCACCACCGTGCGGGCCGCGACCGCCCCGTGCCATGCTGGCCCGCGGCCGACGAGATCACCCAGCCAGATCACCCAGGGAGCGGAGCGGACGTGCCCGGAGAGAACCTGACCCGCGAGGAGGCCCGGGAGCGGGCCCGGCTGCTGACCGTGCACGGCTACGAGGTGGACCTCGACCTGCGCTCGGCCACCGGTCCGGCCCCCGGCGAGGGCCCGCGGACGTTCCGCTCGACCACCACGATCCGCTTCTCCTGCGCGCGGGAGGGCGCGGAGAGCTTCGCGGACCTGCTGGCGCCGCACGTCCACTCGGTCACGCTCAACGGCCAACCCCTGCCGGTGGACCGGGTCTTCGACGGCTCCCGGATCGCGCTGCCCGGCCTGGCCGCCGAGAACGAACTGGTGGTCGACGCCGCCTGCGCCTACAGCCGCACCGGCGAGGGCCTGCACCACTTCCAGGACCCCGAGGACGGCGAGACCTACCTCTACACCCAGTACGAACCGGCCGACGCCCGGAGGGTGTTCGCGAACTTCGAGCAGCCGGACCTCAAGGCCCCCTTCACCTTCCGGATCACCGCCCCGGCGCAGTGGACCGTGCTGAGCAACGGCGCCGAGACCGCACGCGAGGAGCTGGCCGACGGCTCGGCCACCCGGCACTTCGCCCCCACCCGGCCGATCGCCACCTACATCACGGCGGTGCTCGCCGGCCCCTACCACCGCGTCACCGGCGTCTACCGGCGCTCCCTTGAGGACGGCACCGAGCTGGAGATCCCGCTGGGCGCGCTGTGCCGCAAGGGCCTGGCCCGGCACTTCGACGCGCAGGAGATCTTCGACCTCACCCGGCGCGGATTCGACTTCTTCCACGAGCACTTCGGCTTCCCCTACCCCTTCGGGAAGTACGACCAGGCGTTCGTCCCCGAGTACAACCTCGGCGCGATGGAGAACCCCGGCCTGGTCACCTTCCGCGAGGAGTACGTCTTCCGCGGCCGCACCACCCGCGCCGCCCACCAGGGCCGGGCCAACACGCTGCTGCACGAGATGGCGCACATGTGGTTCGGGGACCTGGTCACCATGGAGTGGTGGGACGACCTGTGGCTGAAGGAGTCCTTCGCCGACTACATGGGCGCCCTGTCCCTGGTCGAGTCCACGCGCTACACCGAGGGCTGGATCACCTTCGCCACCAGCCGCAAGGCGTGGGCCTACCGCGCCGACCAGCTCCCCTCCACCCACCCCGTCACCGCCGACATCGGCGACCTCCAGGACGCCAAGCTCAACTTCGACGGCATCACCTACACCAAGGGCGCGGCCGTCCTCAAGCAGCTCGTCGCCTACGTGGGGCGCGAGGCGTTCCTGGAGGGCGCGCGCCGCTACTTCCGGCGCCACGCCTACGGCAACACCCGCCTGGACGACCTCCTCGCCGTCCTGGCCGAGACCTCGGGCCGCGACCTGGGCGCCTGGGCCGGGAAGTGGCTGCGCACGGCCGGGGTCAACGCCCTCACGCCCGAGGTGATCAGCGGCGCGGACGGGCTGGTCTCGGAGCTGGCCGTCACCCAGGACGCGCCGCGGGAGCACCCGGTGCTGCGCCCGCACCGGGTGGCGATCGGGCTCTACCGCGCGCCGGAGGCCGGGGGTCCGCTGGTGCGGTACGCCCGGGCCGAGGTGGACGTCGACGGCCCGCGGACGGCCGTTCCGGAGCTGGCCGGGCAGCCGGCGCCCGACCTGGTGCTGGTCAACGACGAGGACCTGACGTACTGCAAGACCCGCTTCGACGCGCGCTCGCTGGACACGCTGCGGGCGCGGCTGGGCGACGTGGAGGACCCCCTGGCGCGGGCGCTGTGCTGGTCGGCGCTGTGGAACCTGACCCGGGACGGGCTGCTGCCCGCGCGCGAATTCCTCGCGCTCGTCGCGGAGTTCGCGGGGGCGGAGACGGAGATCGGGGTGCTGCAGATGCTGCACCGCTGGGCCCGTTCCGCGCTGGAGCACTACACAGCGCCGGGCAACCGCGAGGCGGCGGGAGCGGCGCTGGCCTCGGCGGCGCTGGGCGAGCTGCGGCGGGCCGAGCCCGGCGGGGACCACCAGCTCGCCTGGGCCCGCTTCTTCGCCGCCTCGGCCGTCTCGGACGCGGACTTCCAGCTCCTGTCCGGGCTGCTGGCCGGCACCGCCCTGATCGACGGCCTGGAGATCGACCAGGAGCTGCGCTGGACGCTGCTGGAGCCGCTGGCAGCCGCGGGGCACGCGGGCGAGGCGGAGCTGGACGCGGAGCTGGCCCGCGACGACACGGCCTCCGGCCACCGGCACCGGGTGCGCTGCCTGGCCGCCCGGCCCTCGCCCGCGGTCAAGGAGCGGGCCTGGGAGGAGGTGGTGGACTCCGACCGGCTCTCCAACGCGCTGGTGGAGGCGACGATCGCGGGCTTCGCGCGCTCGGGGCAGCGGGAGCTGCTGGAGCCCTACGCGCAGCGGTACTTCGCGGCGATCGACCGGGTGTGGCGGGAGCGGACGATCGAGATCGCCATGGCGGTGGTCCGCGGCCTCTTCCCCTTCTTCCGCGACAGCCCCGCCACCCTCGCCGCCACGGAGGCGTGGCTCTCCGCCCACCCCGACGCGCCCCCCGCCCTCCGCCGCCTCGTCACCGAATCCCACGCGGACCTGGCCCGCGCCCTTCACGCCCAGTCCCGGGACGCGGCCTAGGTTCTGTCCGCCGCGCAGCGGATGGCCCTGACCTCGAACGTTCGTTCTTTTAGGCGGAGTTGTCCTGGTTGGGCGACGGATGTGTAACGGGGGGAGGCAAGTGGCCGGTGGGCGGGAATCGACGGGGCATGAGTGACGAGATGCCGATCGCCCCGAGGCCGCTGCGCCAACTCGCCGACGGGGCACGGATGGTGATGACCGGCCAGGAGCTGCGGGAGCACGGTGTGCCGCCGGCCGCCGCGCACGAGCGGTGCCGTCCGGGAGGGCCGTGGCAGATGCCGCTGCCGGGCGTGTTCCTGCTGCGGCCGGGCCCGCCCACGGCCGCCGAGACGCTGCAGGCCGTGCTCCGCTACACCGGCGGCCGGGAGGGGGAGGCCGTGGTGAGCGGCCTGGCCGCGCTGGGGCTGCACGGGGTGGCGGGCGTTCCGCCGGTGACCGCGCTGGAGGGAGTGGACGTGCTCGTGCCGCGCATCCGGCGCCTGCGCTCCGTGGGCTGGGCCCGGATCACGCGGACCCCGCGGATGCCCCGGCCGGTGACGGTGGACGGGTTCCCCGTGGCCCCCGTGCCGCGGGCGCTGGCCGACGCGGTGGCGGCGCTGGCGGCCGTTCCCCCGCAGCAGGCGAGGGGCGAACGCCCGACCGTGCGGCGGCTGCTGACCGAGGCCGTGCGGGGCGGGCACTGCGAGCCGCAGGCCGTGCTGCGGGAGCTGGCGCGGGCCGGGACGCTGGGACTGCCGCAGGTCGCGGGCGCGGTGGACACGCTGCTGGTGGAGGGCCGCACGGCGGCCGAGGCGCGGCTGCAGGAGGTGGTGCGGGAGGAGCGCCTGCCCGACCCCTGCTGGAACGTGGGCCTGTGGCTGCCGGACGGCCCGTTCCTGGCCTCCGTGGACGCCTACTGGCCGCACGAGGCCGTGGCGGTGGAGATCGACGCGCGGGTGCCGCGCCGCCGCCCCGGCCGGGCGGAGCCGGCGCGGCCGGGGAGGGCGCGCGAGGCCGAGCCGGAGGAGGAGGCGGACCGGCGGCGGCTGCTGACCCTGGCCGGCCTGGGCATCACCCTGCTGCGGGTGACGCCGCGCCAGCTTCGGCACTGGCCGCACGCCCAGGCCCAGGCGGTGCGGGCCGCCCTGGAGGCCGCCGCGCACCGGCCGCCCGCGACCTATGTCGTGGTTCTGCCGCGCTGAACCGGCCACGCCCGCAAGGGGCGTTCACGCAAACGTAACTGGCAGGAACCCGACAAGTTCGTGGCGCTCATGACTGTCGGATGATCACCTCCGTAGGATGACCGGTCACCCCACTCCGGATTCCGAACAGCGAATCCCGACCCGAGCCCGAGGACGCCCATGCCCGAGCGCACCCCACCGAGCTCCTCTCCGTTCCCCCCGTCACCCTCGCCCGAAGCCGCGCGCCATGCCCGGCCCGGCCTCCCGCCGTTCCCCCGCAGACGGCCGCGCGGCGCCGCCAGGGCCGCGGGCGCCGCGGGCGTCGCCGCGGCCCTCGCGCTGGGCCTGGCCGGCCCCGCCGCCGCCGAGGACCCGCCGCCCGCGCCGGTCGCGGACAAGCCCATCGGCGAGAAGTTCGGCAGCCAGGACGCCGCCCTGCTGGCCGAGGCCCGCGCGGCGGACGCACCGTTCGTCACCCTGCTCATCGCGGCCGAGCCCGGCAGCACCGGCGAGGTCGCCGACCGGCTGAACGCCGTCCCCGGGACCTCGGTCGGCTTCACCCAGGACGCCATCGGCTACGTGCGCGCCACCGTCGCCACCGGCCGCGCCCAGCAGGTCATCGACGAGGCCACCGGCCTCTCCGACGTCCACGCCATCGACCTCAACGACCGCGTGCGGGTACCCGAGCCGGACCCCGGCGCGGGCGCGGAGCCGGGCGCGAGCACCCTCGAACGCCGCTACCCGGGCCCCGACGCGGACACCCCCGCGGCCAACCCCTACCAGCCCGCCCACGAGACCGGCGCCGTCGACTTCGTCGAGGACAACCCGCGCTACGACGGCCGCGGCATCACCATCGGCGTGCTGGACACGGGCGTCGACCTGGCCCACCCCGCGCTGCGCGAGACCACCACGGGTGAGCCCAAGATCACCGACTGGGTGACCGCCACCGACCCGATCGTGGACGGGGACGCCTCCTGGCGCCCGATGCTCACGGCAGTCAGCGGCCCGCGCTTCACCTACTCCGGGCGGGAGTTCACCGCCCCCGAGGGCGAGTGGCGGATCAACGTCTTCCGCGAGGCCGTCGCGGGCGGCGAGCTGGGCGGCGACGTCAACCGGGACGGGGACACCACCGACAGCTGGGCGCTGCTGTACGACCCGGATGCCGGAACGGTCCGCGTGGACCTCGACAACGACGCGGACTTCACCGACCAGGAGGCGATGGAGCCCTACCGGGAGGACGGGGACACCGCCTTCTTCGGCACCGACGACCCGGACACGGAGATCTCCGAGGCCATCCCGTTCACCGTGGAGATCCGCGAGGACGTGCCGATGGACCCCCTCGGCGGCGACTGGGTGGGCCAGGTGCGGGACTTCGTGAACATCGGCATCGTCTCCGGGCGGCACGGCACGCACGTGGCCGGGATCGCCGCCGCCAACGGCCTGTTCGGCGGCGCGATGAACGGCGCGGCGCCCGGCGCACAGATCGTCTCCTCGCGCGCCTGCGTCTTCGCGGGGGGCTGCACCTACACCGCCCTGTTCGAGGGCATGATCGACCTGGTCGTCAACCGGGACGTGGACCTGGTCAACGTCTCGATCGGCGGCCTGCCCGCCCTCAACGACGGCAACAACGCCCGCGCCCACCTCTACACGGCGCTGATCGAGACCTACGGCGTCCAGCTATTCGTCTCGGCGGGCAACGACGGCCCCGGCACCAACACCATCGGGGACCCCTCCGTCGCGGAGGACGTGGTCAGCGTCGGCGCGGCCGTCTCCCGCGAGACCTGGGCGGCCAACTACGGCTCGGCCGTGACCACCCGCTACGCGATGATGCCCTTCTCCTCCGCCGGGCCGCGCGACGACGGCGGCTTCAAGCCGACCCTCAGCGGCCCCGGCGCCTCCGTCAACACCATCCCCACCTGGATGCCCGGCTCGCCCGTCGCGGAGGCCGGCTACGACCTGCCGCCCGGCTACGGCATGCTCCAGGGCACCTCGATGTCCTCCCCGCAGGTGGCCGGTGCCTCGGCCCTGCTGCTCTCCGCCGCCCGCCAGCGCGGCATCGAGCTGTCCCCGGCCAACCTCCGCACGGCGCTGACCAGTTCGGCCGACGCCATCCGCGGCGTGCAGGCCCACGAGGGCGGCGCCGGGCTGATGGACACCGAGGAGGCGTGGCGCCTCATCAGCCGCGGCGCGCGGGCGCACGAGTACCGCGTGCAGGCGCCCGTCGACCACGCCATGTCCGGCTTCCTGGAGACCCCGGGCAGCGGCGCGGGCGTCTACGACCGCGAAACGGCCCCGGCCGTGGGCGAGTCGGAGAACTACCGCGTCACCGTCACCCGCACCACCGGCCCCGACCGGCCCGTGCGGCACAGCCTGGAGCTGGTCAACAACCACGACCGGACCTTCCGTCTCACCGGGCGTTCCGCGCTCTCGCTGCCGCTGAACGAGCCGGTGACGCTCACCCTCCAGGCCCGCCCGCGCTCGCTGGGCGCCCACAGCGCCATCCTCCAGGTGGACGACCCCGCCACCCGCGGCACCGACCACCAGATCCTGGCCACGGTCATCGTGCCGCAGGAGCTGTCGGGGCCGTCCTTCGCGGTCTCGGAGTCGGGCTCGGTCGAACGCAACGCCCCCACGTCGTACTTCGTGCGGGTCCCCGAGGGCGCGGGAACGCTGGAGGTGGCCCTCGGCGGGCTCAGCGGGCAGAGCCAGACCCGCTGGATCGCCCTCACCCCGTGGGGGACGCTCGCCGACGACTCGGCCACCAACCTCTGCTATCCGCACTACAACCCGGCCAACACCTGTCGCCCCGACCTGCGTTCGTACCCCTCCCCGACCCCGGGCGTGTGGGAGATCGAGGTCGAGGCCCGGCGCACCTCGCCCGTGGCGGACAACCCCTACACGGTGACGGCCACCGCGCTGGGCGCCGCCTTCGACCCGGAGACCGCGGTCATCGAGGAGGCGGAGGCGGGCTCCACCGTCCCGGTCTCCTGGGAGGTCACCAACGGCTTCGCCCCGGTGGAGGGCCGGCTGGAGTCCGGGGAGCTGGGCTCGGCGCTGACCGAGCGGCCCGAGATCGGGCAGGGCGAGTACGTCACCCGCGAGGTCGAAGTCCCCGCGGGCGCCACCTCGTTCACCGCCACCCTGGGCGGGGCCGCCGACCCGGGCGCCGACCTGGACCTGTACGTGTACCGCGACGGGGAGCCGGTGGGCTCCTCCACCAGCCCGTCCTCCGACGAGCGGGTGCACGTGGAGGCCCCCGAGCCGGGGACCTACACCGTCGAGGTCCACGGCTACGCGGTGCCGCAGGGCACGACCGCCTTCGACTACCGCGACGCCTTCCTCAGCGCGGGCCTGGGAACGGTCGCGGTGGACACCGGCCGCGTGCTGTCCCTGGGCACCGGGGAGAGCGCCGGGGCCGCGGCCGAGGTCACGGTCGCGGGGCCGGCCGCGGGCGCCGGCGAGGGCCGCGAGGTCTTCGGCGAGGTCCGGCTGCTGAACGCCTCCGGCACCCGCGTGGGCACCGGACACATCACCATCAGGGCCGTCACCCCGTAACGGCCCCACCTCCCCGCCTCCCGGCGCCTCGGGGCGGGCCGCGGGCCGTCGTTGCCCGGGGTCCGCCCCGTCGCCGTGGAAGGATGGCGAGGACGACGCACCACGAAGGAGACGACCACGTGCCAGGCACGAATCTGACCCGGAGCGAGGCGCAGGAGCGGGCTCGTCTGCTCGGCGTGGACAGCTACCAGATCGCCCTCGACCTCTCCGGCGCCCAGGAAGGCGGCACCTTCCGCTCGGAGACCACCGTGCACTTCACCGTGCGGGAGGCGGGGCCGAGCTTCATCGACCTCGTCGCGCCCGAGGTGGAGGAGGTGGTGCTCAACGGCCACAGGCTCGACCCGGCCGAGGTGTTCGCCGACTCCCGGATCGCGCTCCCGGCCCTCGCGGAGGGGCACAACGAGCTGCGGGTGATCGCGGACTGCGCGTACACCAACACCGGCGAGGGGCTGCACCGCTCCGTGGACCCGGTGGACCAGCAGGCGTACCTGTACACGCAGTTCGAGGTCCCGGACGCCCGCCGCGTCTTCGCGTGCTTCGAACAGCCGGACCTGAAGGCGACGTTCCAGTTCACCGTCACCGCCCCCGAGGGCTGGACGGTGATCTCCAACTCCCCCACGCCCGAACCCAAGGACAACGTCTGGGCGTTCGAGCCGACCCCGCGCATCTCCAGCTACATCACGGCCATCGTCGCCGGCCCGTACCACTCGGTGCACAGCAGCTGGACCGATGGCGAGCGGACCGTTCCCCTGGGCCTGTACTGCCGTCCCTCGCTGGCCGAACACCTCGACTCCGAGGCGATCTTCGACGTGACCCGGCAGGGCTTCGACTGGTTCCAGGAGAAGTTCGACCACCCCTATCCCTTCGCCAAGTACGACCAGCTCTTCGTGCCGGAGTTCAACGCCGGGGCGATGGAGAACGCGGGCGCGGTCACCATCCGCGACCAGTACGTCTTCCGCTCCAAGGTGACGGACGCGGCCTACGAGATGCGGGCGGAGACCATCCTCCACGAGCTGGCCCACATGTGGTTCGGCGACCTGGTCACCATGGAGTGGTGGAACGACCTGTGGCTGAACGAGTCGTTCGCCACCTACACCTCCATCGCCTGCCAGGCCCACGCCCCCGGCAGCCGCTGGCCGCACGCCTGGACCAGCTTCGCCAACCAGATGAAGACCTGGGCCTACCGGCAGGACCAACTGCCCTCCACCCACCCGATCATGGCCGAGATCCGGGACCTGGACGACGTCCTGGTCAACTTCGACGGCATCACCTACGCCAAGGGCGCCTCGGTGCTCAAGCAGTTGGTGGCCTACGTCGGCCAGGACGCGTTCTTCAGCGGCGTACAGGCGTACTTCAAGCGCCACGCCTGGTCCAACACGCGGCTGACCGACCTGCTCAGCGCGCTGGAGGAGACCAGCGGCCGGGACCTGAAGGCGTGGTCCCGCGCCTGGCTGGAGACGGCCGGGATCAACGTCCTGCGCCCCGAGCTGACCGTCGACCCGGTCGCGAAGGTGGTGCGGGAGTTCGCCATCCGCCAGGAGGCCCCCGCCCTGCCGGCCGGGGCCAAGGGCGAGCCGGTGCTGCGCCCGCACCGCATCGCCGTGGGCCTGTACGGCCTCACCCCCGAGGGCACGCTGGCCCGCACCGACCGCATCGAGCTGGACGTGACGGGCGAACGCACGGAGGTCCCACAGCTCGTGGGCCGCCCGCGCCCGGACGTCATCCTGCTCAACGACGACGACCTCTCCTACGCCAAGGTGCGCCTGGACCCCGAGTCGCTGGCCGTGGTCACCGCCCACCTGGGCGACTTCGCCGAGTCGCTGCCGCGCGCCCTGTGCTGGGCCTCGGCCTGGGACATGACCCGCGACGGCGAACTGGCCACCCGCGACTACCTGTCGCTGGTGCTCTCGGGCATCGGCAAGGAGTCGGACATCGGCGTGGTGCAGACCCTGCACCGTCAGGTCAAGATGGCCCTGGACCTGTACGCCGCCCCGGCCTGGCGGGAGACGGGCCTCGGCCTGTGGGCCGAGGCCACGCTGGAGCACCTGCGGGCCGCCCCGGCCGGGGGCGACCACCAGCTCGCCTGGGCGCGGGCGTTCGCGGGCGCGGCCCGCACCGACGCGCACCTGGGCCTGCTCGCGGCGCTGCTCGACGGCTCGGAGACCATCGAGGGCCTGACCGTGGACACCGACCTGCGCTGGGCGTTCCTCCACCGGCTGGCGGCCACCGGCCGCGCGGACGAGCCGGAGATCGCCGCCGAGCTGGCCCGCGACGCCACCTCGGCCGGGGAGCGGCACGCCGCCTCGGCCCGCGCCGCCCGCCCCACCCCCGAGGCGAAGGCCGAGGCGTGGGCGGCCGTGGTGGAGGGCGACAAACTGCCCAACGCCGTGCAGGAGGCGGTCATCGGCGGCTTCGTCCAGACCGAGCAGCGCGAACTCCTCGCCCCCTACGCCGAGAAGTACTTCGCGGCGCTCAAGGGCGTGTGGGAGTCCCGCAGTCACGAGATGGCCCAGCAGATCGCGGTCGGCCTCTACCCGTCGCTCCAGACCGAGCAGGCCACCCTGGCCGCCACGGACGCCTGGCTCGCCGGGGCCGCGCCCTCGGACGCGCTGCGCCGCCTGGTCACCGAGGCCAGGGCGGGCGTGGAACGCGCCCTGAACGCGCAGGCCGCGGACGCCGCCGCGGCGGTCTGACCCTCCCGAGCGGGAAGGGCCGGGCGGCGCTCGCCGCCCGGCCCTTCCCTCCGGTGGCCGCCTACGCGGTCAGCGGCCGGTCGCGGCGGGCGCCGGCCAGGACGTCCCCCCACCAGCGCAGCTCCTCCAGCATCGTGGTGGCCGCCGCCTCCGGTTCCGTGGGGTCCTTCAGCGCGCCGTCCTCGCCGAAGAGCAGGTAGTAGCGCGGGAAGCAGACCGAGTTCCGCACCGCGTGCGCGCTCAACTCCGCAAAGACCAGCTTCAGTTGCTCGATCGCCAGGACCGCGCCACTGCCGCCGCTGTAGCCGACGAAGCCCACCGGCTTGGCCTGCCACTCGGTGTAGTGCCAGTCGATCGCGGCCTTGACCGACGCCGGGAAGCTGCGGTTGTACTCCGGCGTCACCACCACGAAGGCGTCAGCCGCCGTCAGCCGCCGGGTCAGATCCGCCATCGAGGCGGGCCGCGGCAGCTCCGGCTCCAGCGCCGGCGGGACCGGCGGCAGCTCCAGCGGCAGGGGAACGTCCGCCAGGTCGATCAGGTCGACTTCGAACGCCCCGTGCGCGCCCGCCTGTCCGGCGAACCACCGGGCCACCATCGGCCCGGCGCGCCCCTCCCGCACGCTGCCGATGATCACCGCGAGCCGCAGCCCCTGTCGTTGCTCCATCGCCGTACCTCCCTCTCTGCCTGTGCGGCGCGGCCGGGAGTGACCCCCGCCGCGCGCCCCGCCCAGGCTTCCGCCGCCGCGCGGGGGCGGGAAGGCCGCGCCCAGACGGGTAGGGACAGGGCCACGATCCGGCGCGGCGGCTGCTGTTAGGTTCGGAGGATGAGCCACGACCCCGGCAGCGAACTCGGCAGGTTCATCCGCGCCCGGCGCGAGGCCGTCACCCCGGCCCTGGCGGGCCTGCCCGCGGGGCCGCGCCGCCGCACGCCCGGCCTGCGCCGCGCCGAGCTGGCGACCCTGGCCGGCGTCAGCGTCGAGTACCTCACCCGGCTCGAACAGGGCCGCGACCGGCGGCCGTCGGCGGCCGTTCTGGGGACGCTGGCCGAGGCGCTGCGCCTGAGCCCGGCGGAGCGCGTGCACCTGTACCGGCTCTCCAAGGCCGCGGACGGCTTCTCCTGCGCGGCGGCCTCGGCCGGGCCGCCGATCGACGCCGTGCGCCCCACCGTCCGCGCCGTGCTGGCGGGCCTGGAGCCGGCCCCGGCCGTGCTGCTGAACCGGGTGAACGACATCCTCGGATGCACCGACGCGTTCCGGGCCCTGGCCGCCCCGCTGGGCCTGCTGGAGGGCCCGGGGCCGAACCTGACACGCTTCGTCTTCGCGGACCCACGCGCGCGGCGGGCGTTCCCCGACTGGGAGGCGCTCGCCGACGAGCAGGTGGCCGCGCTGAAAGAGGGCTCGCTGGCGCCGGACGGCCAACTCGCCCAGTTCATGGACGAGTTGTCGGTCACCGTGGGGGCGCCCTTCGCGCGCAGGGTGGTGGCCGTTCCCGGACCGGCCCGCCCCACCGGCGAGCTGCGCCTGGCCCACCCCGAGGCCGGGGAGCTGCGCCTGGCCTACGAGACGCTGGACCTGTCCGCCGACGTCCAGCGCATCCGGGTCCACCTTCCGGCCGACGCCGCCACGGCCGAGGCCCTGGCCGTGCTCACCGGCCGCGGGGCCGCCGCCCTGCGCGCCGTCCCGGCCTGACCGGCCCGGCCGGTCTCAGCAGTCGAACTGCTCCGTGAAGACCTGCTCGCGCGGAACGCCCCGGGTACGCAGCCGCGCGGTCGTGGCGGCGATGAAGCCGGGGCTGCCGCAGACGAAGTAGCGGGCGCGGCGGTCCAGCGGCAGGTCGCGGGGGAAGGCGTCCTCGTAGCGGGGGCCGAGGCGGTCGCGCAGCTCCTCGCGGTAGACGGCCTCGGCGGGGCTGGAGACGAGGTGGCGCAGGGTCATGTGCGGCCCGGCGTGGCGGCGCACCAGGTCCACGAAAGGGGTGACGCCTATGCCGCCGGCGACCAGGACGGCCGGGCGGTCGTCCTCGTGGGCCTCGCGGGTGAAGGTGCCGTACGGCCCGTCGAGGCGCAGGACGGCGCCGGGCGCGAGGCGGGCCAGCCGGGCGGTGAAGGGGCCCGCGCTCTTGACGGCGAACGTCAGCCGCCCGTCCTCGCCCTGCCGCACCACGCTGAAGGGGTGCGCCCGGGAGAACGCCCGCAGCCGCAGGTAGCAGAACTGGCCGGGCCGGGGCGGGCGCAGGCCCCTGCCCCGCGCACGGCCGCGGCCCGCCGGGGCGAGCGTGTACTCGGTGACGGTCGGGGACAGGGCCTCGGCGGCGGCCAGCCGGTAGCGGTGCGTCCACAGCGGGACGGCGGCGCGCCAGGCCACGGCCAGGGCGAGGACGGCGGCCAGGCCGAGCCAGTAGGCGCGCAGCCAGGGCAGCTCGGCCAGGTAGCTGCCCACGCCCCAGGCGTGCAGCAGGACCAGGCCGGCCAGCGGGTAGGAGACGTAGTGGACGAAGCGCCACAGGCGGTGGCGGACGGCGGCGCGCAGCAGGGTGCTGCTCAGCCACAGCAGGAGGAAGAGGCCGAGCGCGATACGGCCCAGCGAGGTGTAGGTCGACTCGACCCAGGTGAAGTCCAGTTCGGCCAGGTAAGCCAGGTCCTGCTGGAGGGAGATCATCTCCAGCAGGGGGTGGAGCAGGACGAGGAACGCGCCGCAGCCGCCGAGCCACCGGTGCAGCGCGACGACCGCGAGCCGGTCGTCGCTCAGGCGTTCGGAGACCTGCCGGATGCCGAGGAGCACCTGCCACCACAGGCACAGCGCGCCGCCCAGGCCGGTGAGGTTGGCGGCGTCGCCGATGTCCCCGGCGCGGCCCAGCAGGGGCACGAAGGGCAGGGCGGTGAGGAGCATCAGGGCGGCGAGGCGGGTCACGGGGCCTCCAGGGGCAGGCCCGGGGAGTGGCGTACCCCGCCGGCGCGGTCGACGGTGATCCAGGCGGCGGCCGGGTCGCGGCGGGCGAGCCAGGCGGGGCCGTTCTCGGTGCCCAGGATGGTCAGGCAGGTGGCGTAGACCTCGGCGGCGGCCAGGTCGTCCAGGAGGACGGTGGCCTGGAGGCAGTCGGAGTCGGCGGGCTCGCCGGTGCGCGGGTCCACGATGTGGTGCAGGGGGCGGCCGTTCGCGGTGCGCCAGGCGCGGCGGGCGACGCTGGAGGTGGCCACGGCGGCGACGGGGGGCAACTCCAGGACGCCGACGGGGCGTTCGCGCAGCGGGTGGGCCACGCCGACGCGCCAGGGCGGCCCTTCGGGCCCGCGCAGGGCGACGAGGTCGCCGCCGGCGTCGATGAGGGCGCGGGGGGCGCGCAGGTCCTCGGCGGCGCGCTGCACGCTCCAGCCCTTGACGAACCCGCCGAGGTCCAGGGCGAGTCCGGCGGGCAGGCCCAGGGTGCCGCGGTCGTGGTCGATGCGCACGGGCGCGGCGGGGTCGGGTCCGGGTCCGGGCGGGGCGGGCTCGGGGACGCCGCCGGGGTCGAGGGCGGCGAAGTCGGCGGCGTAGCCGAGGCGTTGGAGGTCGGCGCCGAGGAAGGGGCTGAACAGGCCGCCGGTGCGCCGCTGGTAGCCGATCGCCTCGCCGAGCACGGCCAGCAGGAGCGGGGAGACGCGCACGGGCTCGCCCCCGGCGGCGGCGTTGGCGCGGGAGAGGTCGCTGCCGGGGCGGAAGCGGCTGAAGATCCGCTCGGCCTCCCGGAGTTGCGCGAAGACGCGGGCGGCCTCGGCGGGCGGGGCGACGGCAAGCACCTCGGTGCCCATCAGCCGCTCGCGCAGGGCGCGCGCCCCGGGCACCCCCGCCGCCCCCCGCATCTCAGGAGCCGCGGGTGTAGGTGGTGACGTCGTCGGGGTCCAGCGTCTCGCCGGGGGTGAACTCGGCGCGCACGTCCTCCACCATCACGGCCTCCTCGCGGGCCGCCTCGGGCAGGTAGGCGACCTCCGCCTCGGAGGCGTGCGGCCGGTCCCCGATCTCGATGGTGCCGGTGAACAGGACGCGGTTCTCCCACCAGACGTTGCCCTCGACGCGGTAGGTGTAACGGCCGGGGCGGACGGGGACGCCGTTGCTGTCCGTGCCGTCCCAGTAGAGGGTGTGCTCGCCGCTGTCCTGGGCGGGGCGGCTGGCGGACTCGATCTCCTCCTCGGTGGCCCACTCCCAGCCGGAGGTCTCGCGCCACCGCACCAGGGACTCGGGGCGGCGGTTGTAGCCGCCGTTGGCGGTGAAGCTGGTGGCGAAGAGGGTGCGGACGTAGGCGCCGGAGGCGTCCTCGATCCAGACGGCGAGCTGGTTGCTGGCGTGGGTGGGGATGCGGTGCAGCCGGTAGCTGATCCGGACCAGGCCCGTGCTCTCGGCGGTGGGCGGCAGCGTCGCGGTGGTCGGCGGCCTGGGCCGCTCCGAGGCGGCGGGCGGCGGCTCGGGCCGTTGATCCAGGTAGGCCCCGGTGGCGGTGACCGCCACACCCGTGATCACGACGATCGGCAGGATCAGCCGACTGGTCCGGTCCGGCATGACTGCGGCCCCTCCTCGAACGCACCCTGCTGTTCGCGACCTTATGACCATAAGATATCGCACAGCAACCCCCACCCGGAGCGCGAGCCCGTGCCCCCGCGCCGGGGCGCCTACGCGGGACCGCACACCGGGCAGGTGGCGCGGTCGCTCCAGCCCTCCCAGCCGAACTCCTCCAGGGTCAGGGGCCGGGCGCCCAGCTCGCGGCGCACCTCGGCGCGGTAGTGCCAGACCGCCTCCAGGTAGGGGTGGTAGGCGTCGTGGAACGGGCGGGAGTCGAACGCGGCCCCCGCGGCGACCGCGTCGCGCAGCTCGCGCAGGCGGCGGAATATCTCCTGGGCCGCCGCCGTGACGGCGGGCGCGCCGTCGATGTAGAGGCGCTCGCGGGCCTCGTAGACCCCGGCCTCGGCGAACGCGGCGCGCACGGGCGCCGCTTCGGCCGGGCCCGGGGAGGCCAGCTCCCGCAGCCGCGCGTGGCAGGCGCCCACCGCGAGGATGAACTCCGCGTACAGCTCCCGGGAGCGCTCCTCGCCGCTGCGGCTGCGCTCGCCCCGGTGCCGCAGCACGTCGGCGAGCACCGTGCCCGCGAAGGCGATGAACGCCCCGCCGAGAGTCGCGATCAGCGGCGTCCAGTCCATCCGCCGGGGCGCTGCTCTCGCGGACCGCTCAGCGGCGGCGGTCGCTCAGCATGACGAGGCCGGCGATCACCGCGAAGAGGAGGAGGGGGGCGACGACGAACAGGCCGAGGGTCTCGGCGACGCTCAGGCCGGTGCCGGGGTCGTCGCCGTCGTCCCGCTGGAGGGCCTGGGCCGCGGGGGCGGAGAGCAGCGTGAGCAGCGCGGCGCCGACGGTGGTGGTGACGGCCGTCGCGGCGGCGGAGCGCCGGAGGCTGCGGGGGGAGTTCTCGTTGGCCACGGGACCACAGTAACGAACGCCCCGCGCGCCCCCGTCAGCGCCCCGGCGTCCGGGCCAGCTCGTCGCGGACGGCGCGGATCAGGGAGGCGGCGCGTTCGGAGGCGGTCAGCTCCTCCAGGGTGACGGGGCGGCCGGTCGCGTCGGCGAGCGGCAGGCGCCAGTTGGGGTATTCGCGGGTGGTGCCCGGGAGGTTCTGCGGGCGGCGGTCGCCGAGCGCGTCGGGCAGCCAGATGCCCACCATCCGGGCCGGGGTGCGGGCCAGGAAGCGGTAGGCGGCGGCGATCCGCTGCTCCTCGCCGGCCCCGGGCGGCAGCAGCCCGAGCCCGGCGAAGACCTCCAGCCACTCGGCGCTCTCCGCCAGGGCCGCGCGCTCGGCCTCGGCGGGGTCGGTGGCCGGGTCGAGCAGGCCGAGCCGGGCACGCAGCCGCACGAAGGAGGCGTCCAGGCGCGAGGCGGTGGGCGGCAGGTCGTGCGTGGTCACGGTGGCCAGGCAGCCGGAGCGCCAGCGCGCGGCGGGCAGCGGCGGGTGCGGTGGGTGCGGCTTGGAGCGGCCGGCGCGGCGCGGCGCGCCCCGGTCCGGACGGCGCTCGGACGGGCGTTCGGCGGAGCGTTCCGGACGGCGTTCCGCATCGCGTTCGAACCACAGCACCGAGGTGCCCACGATCCCCCGCTCCGCCAGGTCGGTGCGCACGTGCGGCTCCACCGTCCCCAGGTCCTCGCCGACCACCACCGCCCCGGCGCGGTGCGCCTGGAGGCAGAGCACCGCCAGCATCGCCTCGGCGTCGTAGCGGACGTAGGTGCCCTCGTTCGGCGCCGCGCCCTGCGGGATCCACCACAGCCGGAACTGGCCCATCACGTGGTCCACGCGCAGCGCCCCCGCGTGCCGCAGCAGCCCGGCCAGCAGCTCCCGGTAGGGCGCGTAGCCGCGCTCGGCCAGGGCGTCGGGGCGCCAGGGCGGCAGGCCCCAGTCCTGGCCGCGCTCGTTGAACGCGTCGGGCGGCGCGCCGGTGGACATGGAGGCGGCCAGCACGTCCTGCTGGGCCCAGGCGTCCGAGCCGTGCGGGTGGACGCCCAGGGCGAGGTCGTGGACGAGCCCGATGGGCATGCCGGCCGCCCGCGCGGCCCGCTGGGCGCGGGCGAGCTGGGTGTCGGTCAGCCAGGCCAGCCAGCTGTGGAAGTCGATGCGCTCCAGGTGGTCGGCGCGGGAGCGGGCGGTGGCCAGGGAACGCGGGTTGCGCAGGCCGGTGGGCCAGGTGCGCCAGTCCGGCCCGTACAGCTCCGCGAGCGCGGACCAGGTGGCGTGGTCCTCCAGGGCCTGGCCCTGCTCGGCGAGGAAGGACCAGTAGGAGGCGGCCCGCCCGGGGCTGAGCGGGACGCGGCGCACCAGCTCCAGGGCGCGGCGCTTGAGGGACCAGACCGCGTCCCGGTCGATGGGCAGCCGCTTGTCGAGAACGTCCGCCCGCAGCGCCGCGGCCCGCTCCAGCAGCGGGGCGGCCTCGGCCCGGGCGGCGGCGTCCAGGTAGGCGTACTCGGGGATGTCCTCCACCCGCAGGTGCACCGGGTCGGGGAAGCGGCGGGTGCCGGGCCGGTACGGGGAGGGGTCGGTGGGGCGCCCGCGGGCGCCGGGGACGGCGGCATGCAGCGGGTTGACCTGCACGAACCCCGCGCCCAGAGTGTGGCCGGCCCAGCTCGCCAGGTCCGCGAGGTCGACCAGGTCCCCCATGCCCCAGGAGCGGGCGGAGAGCAGGGAGTAGAGCTGGACCATCAGGCCGTGGGTCCGGCCGCCCGGCGGGTCGGGGAGGCGGGCGGGGCAGGCGATCAGCGTGGCGCGGGCGGTGCGGCCGTCGGGGGCGCGGGCGTGCAGGCCGTGCCAGCCGGGCGGCAGCGGCTCGCCCCAGGGGGCGGCGCGCCCGTCCTCCCGCTCGACGGTCAGGACGGTGCCGGCGGGGACGGGCGGCGGGGGCTGCGGGCCGCCGGGCCCGGCGCGGTGGACGACGGTGGGGGGCAGCAGCCTCGGGGTGGGGCCGCCGCGGGGGGCCTCGGGCGCGGGGCCCTCGGGGTCGACGCCGAGGGCGGCCAGGACGGCGGCCACCGTGTCCTTGGGGACCTGGGCCCGGCGGCCCGGCGCGAGTTCGTAGGAGGTGGCGACGCCATGCGCCGCGGCGAGGCGCGACAGCCGCTCCATGGGGGCGCCGCTACCAGCCCTCGGCGGCCCGCGCCTCCGCCGTCAGCGGGGCGTCCGCGCCCAGCGGCTGCTCCGAGGTGAGCGGCGCCAGCTCGCGGGGCGGGGGCTCGCTGGTCAGCGGGCGTTCCCTGGTGGGCATCGGGATCAGGGCGGGGGCGTCCGGGGGCGGTGCCTCCCCGGCCCCGGGCGCCCGGGGGATGGCGCGGAGGGCGGGCGCGGCTGGGTCGAGGTCGGTCGGTGCGGCTCCGGCCATGGGGGCACTCCGTTCGTCGACGGCTGCGGACTCGGTACGTGCTCCTACCCAGTCAACTCCATGGCACCCCTGCCGCGCGACGGGAAAGCGACACACCTCACGCGGCGGAAGACGGAAAATTCTCTTGTGGCGGCCGGTCGCGGTCCGCTTTCTTGCGGTCCGGCGCGCCGGCCGGGGGCCCGGTCGACGGCGGGGGACCTCGCCGCGAGGCCCGGGCGTCAGGGGGGCGCGTCGCCGGAACGGGCGTCACCTGGGCCTCAGCCGGCTCTGCCCTCGATCCGGGCCAGCGCGTCGTCGGCGCCGTAGGGCCGCAGGTAGGGCAGCCAGCGGGGGTCGCGGTGGCCGGTGCCGATGATGCGCCAGGCCAGCCCCGTCGGCGGGCCCGGCGTATGTCGGAGCCGCCAGCCCAGCTCGGCCACGTGCCGGTCGGCCTTGATGTGGTTGCAGCTTCGGCAGGCGGCCACGACGTTGTCCCAGGCGTGCTGGCCGCCGCGGCTGCGCGGGATGACGTGGTCGACGCTGGTGGCGACGCCCCCGCAGTACGCGCAGCGGCCTCCGTCGCGGGCGAACAGCGCCCGGCGGGTGAGCGGCACGGCGGTGCGGTAGGGGACGCGGACGAAGCGCTTGAGGCGGACGACGCTCGGGGCGGGTATCGCGTGCGTGGAGCTGCGCATCAGTGCCTCGGAGTTCTCCAGGCTGACCGCCTTGTCGTTCAGCAGCAGGATGAGCGCGCGGCGGACCGGTACGACGCCGAGCGGCTCGTACGAGGCATTGAGGACCAAGACGTGTGGCACGAACGCCCTCCGTTTCCGTCGGCGGCACGTGGCTCGCGCCGGGACGATCTCCCTCAGTGTGTCCCGCCCGGCGCCACCGGCGCCACCACGATCGCGAAATGTACTGATTGTGTCGTTGACCACATCCGTTTCTCCCTTCTCCTCCCGCACTCCCGTCACGGCGCCGCCCTCCCGGCCCTCCGCGCGCGGGACGGCGCCTTTTAGCCCGTCCGGGGGAGGGTCTCGGTCGATCATTTCCCGCTCGCCGGACCGCTTGAACGCCCGTGCGGCACCGCCGCATACCGTGGTCCGTGATGGGTGAGAACTGGGAAGACTGGGCGGCCTCCGGGCTGCGGATCGTGCTGATCGTGGCCACCGCGTGGACCGTGCGGTTCCTCGTGCGGCGGGCGATCACCCGGCTGACGGGCCGGCTCAGCCGCGAGGACGGGGAGCGGCGGCGCAACGCGCCCCTGGGCGGCCTGCTGGTCAACCCCGAGCGGCGCAGGCAGCGTTCGGAGACCATCGGCTCGGTGCTGCGCAGCACGGCCTCGGTGCTGGTGCTCGGCACGGCGGCGCTGATGATCCTCGACGAGCTGGGCGTGCAGCTCGGCCCCCTGATGGCCAGCGCCGGGATCGCGGGCGTGGCGATCGGCTTCGGCGCGCGCAGCCTGGTCGCGGACGTGCTCAGCGGCCTGTTCATGCTGCTGGAGGACCAGTACGGGGTCGGCGACACGGTCGACGTGGGCGAGGCCACCGGCACGGTCATGGAGATCGGGCTGCGGGTGACGACGCTGCGCGGGGACCACGGCGAGACCTGGTACGTGCGCAACGGCGAGATCAAGCGCGTGGGCAACCTCAGCCAGGGCTGGGCCACGGCCGTCCTGGAGGTGCCGGTGGCGGCCGAGGCCGACCTGGACCACGTTCGGAAGCTGATCGCGCGGGCCGGGGAGGAGCTGGCCCGGACCCCCCCGTTCGACGAGCTGCTGTGGGAGCCGGTGGAGGTGCTGGGCGTGGACGCGGTCACGGCCGAGTCCGTGGTGCTGAAGGCGACGGTCAAGACCCAGCCGGGCAAGGCGCCGCAGGTGGAGCGCGAGCTGCGCTGGCGCGTCAAGCGGATGCTCGACGCGGCCGGCGTGCCGCAGGCCGACCCGGCGGCTGGCCCCGTCGCCTCCGGGGGCCCGCCCGCCCCCAAGCCCGCGTCCGGCGGCCCCTCCCCCGCCGCCACGGCGGCGGCCGACACGGCCCCGCCCCAGCAGCCCCCGCCGGGCCCGGGCCCCGCCGCGCCCTGACGGGGCCCCCGAGCGACGGGGCCCGGACCGGCCGTCGCAGGGGTCACGGCGCGACGCCGGTCGCCCCAGGGGACCGCTCGCCCCCGAGGGCCCCGGCGGGGCGCGTTCCGCCTGCCCTCTCGCCCGGCCGCGCGGCTCTGACAGGCCGACAGGAAAAGTGAAGAAACGCGGGAACCCCCGCGTGGGCCGGTGCGTCTCTGCCAGGAAGGGGGCCGATGTCCGTCCCCGGATCGTGACGCCGAGAAGATCCCGGCAGGGGCTGCCTGCGGGCCTCGCCGCAACGGCATACTGCTGGCCGTGGCCCGTGCCGCAGTCGTGAGTGGGGAGGGCCCGGAACGTGAGTCAGCCGCCGATCGCGCCCCCGCCCGCCGGGCCCGGGGCGCGGGTCCCGCCGCCTCCCGCGCGGCCGGCCCCCGGCGCAGCCGCCGACGAGCCCCGCCGAAACGCGGCGGCCCGGCCGGACGTTCCCCCCGCGCCCGAGCCGCCGCGCCGCCGCAGCGCGCTCGTCGAGGGCGCCGCCCGGCTGCGGGCGGCCTCCCGCACCGAGCCCGGCCGGCTGCGCGCCATCGGCGGGCTGCTCGCGGGACTGCTGCTGGTCTTCGGGGCCGTCGCGTTCTGGGAGATCTCCTACCGGGCGGACGCCGCCGACGCCGCCGCCACCGGCAGCCGCGTCCTCAGCTCGGACGCCGCCGAGATCTACCGCCTGCTGGCCGACGCCAACACCACGGCCGCAGTGGAGTTCCTGGCCGGGACCGAGGTGACGGCCGGCGTGCTGGCCTGCTACGGGCCCGGCGCGCAGGCCGCCGCCTGCGACACCGCCCGGCAGGAGGAGCCCGGCCAGGAGGAGGCGGACGGCCCGCGCGGCGAGCTGCGGGACCGCGACGAGCTGCGCGCGGCGTACGAGGAGGACATCCGCGAAGCCTCCCGGCTGCTGGCCGCCGCCGCCGCGAGCAGCACCGGCTCGGCCGAGGCCCGGGGTCATATCCAGCGCCTCAACGAGGGCTTGCCCTACTACACCGGCCTGGTCGAGACCGCCCGCGCCATCAACCGGCAGGGCCTCCCCCTGGGCGGCGCCTACCTGCGGTACGCCAACGACGTGATGCAGGCGGGCGACGACTCCCTGCTGAGCACCGCCAGGCGCCTCTACGAGCTGGAGCAGGAGCGGCTCGCCCAGGACCTGGAGCGGGCCAGGACGTGGCCGCGCCTGGCCCTGGCCCTCGGGCTGGTCGCGCTGGCGGCCCTGGTCTGGGCGCAGCGGCGCCACTTCGTGCGCACCAACCGCGTCTTCAGCCCCGGCCTGGTCGCGGCCACCGCCGCGGCCGTCGTGCTGCTGGGCTGGCTGCTGGGCGCGCACGCGATGGCCCGCGCGGCCCTGGGCGACGCCGACCGGAACGCCGGCCGGTCGCTGGCCGTGCTGAACGCGGCCTGGACCGAGGCCCTGCAAGCCCGCGGCAACGAGAGCATGCACCTGGTGATGCGGGGCGCGAACGACGACTTCGAGGAGAGCTACGGCACGCACATGACGGCGGTCGCCGAGGGCCCGCGGTCCCTGCTGGAGCGGGCGCGGGCGCTGGCCGACGACCGCGAGGGCCGCGAGCCCGTGGAGGCGGCGATCGACGCCGTCGCCGAGTGGAGCATGCGGCACGACGGGGCCCGCGCGATCGAGGACGAGGGCGACTACGAGCGGGCGCTGGGCGCGGTGATCGGCTCCACCCACTCGGCGGGCAACAGCTTCGAGGCGGCCAACGGGGCGCTGTCGACCGCCGTCGAGCACGAGAAGGAACAGCTGAGCCAGGCGGTGCGCGACGGCCGCAGCGCGCTGGGCGGGCTGCGCTCGGCCGCGGTGGTGCTGGCGCTGCTGGCGGCGGCGGGCGCGGCCCTCGGTGTGGGCCGCCGGCTGTCGGAGTACCGGTGAGGGCGGGCACGGCGAGGGGAGAGCGCGCGATGCGAAGGACCGCGACGCGCAGGACCGCGACGCGCGGGAGGCGCAGGACAACGGCGGGGCGCGGGCGCCGTGAGCCGAGGGCCCTGGCCGTGGCCGCCGCCGGGCTGGCGCTCGCGGTGGGGGTGCTGGTGACCGCCCTGCCGGAACGCCCGGGGGATCCCGCCGCGGCGGGCGGGCCGGGCAGCGCGGCGGTGACGCGGGCCGAGCACGTGACGACGGGCGCGTGCGCGGGCGTTCCCGCCGAGGAGGCGCTGCGCAGCTACGCGCCCGAGCGGATGCCGGGCGAGGCGGTGGAGCGGATCAGGGAACGCGGCCGGCTGAAGGTGGGGATCGACCAGAACAGCTACCTGTGGGGGTACCGCTCCCCCGAGGACGGCGAGATCGCCGGCTTCGACATCGACCTGGTGCGGGCCATCGCGCAGGACGTCCTGGACGAGGAGGACCCGGAGATCGTCTACCTGGCGATCCCCACCTCCGAGCGCACCGAGGCCCTGACCAGCCGGCGCGTGGACATGGTGGTCAGGACGATGTCCATCACCTGCTCCCGGTGGGAGGAAGTCGCGTTCTCCACCGCCTACTTCGAGACCGGGCAGCAGCTACTGGCCCCGCGCGGCTCGGAGGTCACCGGCTACGACGCGACGCTCGCCGGCCGGCGGGTGTGCGCGGCCGACGGCTCCACCGCGCTGGAGCTGCTGATGGACCCCGAGCGCGGCGCGCGGGAGCGGTTCCGGGCCGAGGTGACCACGGCGCCCAACCACCTGGACTGCCTGGTGCGGGTCCAGCTCGGCCTGGCCGACGCGCTGATGACCGACAGCGCGCTGGCGGCCGGGCACGTGGCGCAGGACCCCACCATGCAGCTCGTCGGCTCCCCGCTGACCCGCGAGTGGTACGGGGTGGCGATGAACCGGCAGGACGTGGACCTCGTGCGCTGGGTCAACGCCGTGCTGGAGGATTACCGCGCGCCCGGCGGCGGCTGGGAGGCGGCGGCCCGCGAGTGGCTGGAGGGCAACCTCTACCCCGAGGGCAGCCCCGCGCCGGACCCGCCGGAGGCACGGTACGGGCGGTGATCGAAACTGACCGGTGACCGGCCGCGGGTTCTGGGAAGGAATCCGCCCGGGTCCCGGCGGACGGCGGCGGACGACACCCGGCAGACGACGAACGACAGACGACGAACGACAGGCGAACGACAGCCGGCTTCCACGGCCGGCCCACGGCAACGCATCACCCAGCACGGCGCGGCACCCCGCGGCACGGCGCGAACGACAGAGGGGAGAGCGATGGTCCCGGATCCCGGCGGGAGTGTGCTCAGCCCGGAGGAGGCGGACCGCGCGCTCGCGCGGCTCGCCGCGGAGCACGAGGCGATCGAGTCCTCCCTTCTCGCCCTCCAGGACCACGCGGGACGCAGACTCCTCGAAGGCGCCGAGCTGACCGGCCTCACCCGCGAGCGCTGGGCGCGCGCCGAGCGGACCGTGCCGCTGCTGTGGGCGTATTTCGACGCCTGCACCGCCGCGCTGCACGAGACGCAGGAGCTGCGGGCCGAACGCCGCGAGCCGGGCCGGGAGGTCCTCGACCGCCTCGCCCGCCTGCTGCACGGCGCTGATCTCGCGGTGCCCGGGCCCTCCGGCGAGCCCGAGCGGCTGGGCTGGCCCGAGCTGGTGGACCGGATGAACTCCGGCTACGCCGAGGTGCTCGACCTGGTGGCCGCCGCCGACGCGGTCTGGTCGGCGCTCCCGGCCCGGATAGACCTGCTCGCGGCCGAGCTGCACCGGCTCAGCGCCCTGGCCCACTCCGTCGGCGTGCGTCCCGGCGCCCACCCGGCCGGGGACGAACTCCAACGGGTGACCGAGGAGTTGACCGGACTGCGGGCCGAGGTGATCGCGGACCCGCTGGCTTTCTGGCGGCCGGCGGGAGGCAGCAGCGCGCCGGGCGGCGGACGGCCCGACACCGGGCGTTACGACGACGCCGCCCGCGCCCTGGACGACATCAGGCGCGAGGTGGAGGCGGTGATCGGGGTCCGCAAGGACGCCGAGGAGCGGCTGATCCGGCTGCGCGACATCCTCTCCCGCGCCGACCGCACGCTGGCCGAGGCACGCCTGGCGCGCGGCGAGGTGCTGGCCAAGATCGCGGCCTCCGAGGTGCCGGCCGTCTCCGGGCCGGCCAGCGCGCTGCACGAACAGCTCGCCGCGGCGGCCGAGTTCCGGCGCCGCTCGCAGTGGCACCGGCTCTCCCCGCTGCTGGAGTCGCTGGAGAGCCGGGCCGAGGAGGAGCTGGAACGAGCCCGCGCGTCGCTGGCCGCGGTGACCGAGCCCCTGGCGGTGCGCGCGGAGCTGCGCGGGCGGCTCGACGCCGCGAAGGCCGCGGCGGCCCGCGGGGGCAGGGCCGCGGAGCCGATGCTGGTGGAACGCTACGACCTGGCGCGGCGGCTGCTGTGGACGGCGCCGTGCGACCTGCGCGCGGCCGAGCGGGCCGTGCTGCGCTACCGGCGCGCGGTGGCCGAGGCGCTGGAGGCCGACCGGGAGCCCCCCGGGGAGACCGGCCGGGACGGCGAGGGCTCCGGGCGGGCCGGCGAGGAGGACGAACGGTGAGCGGCGTACGCGTGGCTTCCGGGCCGCACAGGAGGACGATGGGCGCACTGTGCCGCGCGGGCAGAGACGGGGGCACTCCCAGGCGGAGCCTGCGGGAGAACGGGGAAACGCGGTGAGCGGAGCGGACGAGGGCGCCCCCGGTCTGGGCGAGGACGTTGCCGGGCCCGGCCCGGAGGAGGGCGTTCCCGGATGGGGGCCGGGCTGGGGTCCGGGGGAGAACCCGGCCGCCCGGCCCTGCCAGCGACCCGGTTGCGCGGGCGGCTACGAGGACTTCGGGGACGGCGAGCTGTACTGCGACACCTGCGGCCTGGCCCCCGTGGTCTCCCCGCGGGGCCTGATCGGCTCCACCGCCACCGAGGTGACCGGCGTGGCGGCCCGGCAGGACAGCGCGAGTTCGGGCGCCTCCGCGCGCTCGCGGCACTCCCGGCGCTCCGTCTCGGGGCGGCTCTCGCGCGACGAGGCGGGCGTGCCCGGCGGGCAGGGGCAGGCGCTGTCGGTGCGCAGCTCCGGCACGGGCGGCTCGGGGCGGTCCCGGCTGGGCGCGGGGCTGGTGAAGATGCCCGGGGTGCCGCGGCCCGACCCGCTCTCCGACGTGCTGGAGAACCCGGAGGTCCCCGAACGCAAGCGGTTCTGCGGGAACAGCGACTGCGGCGCGCCCGTGGGCCGGGCCCGCGGCGGGCACCCGGGGCGCACCGAGGGCTTCTGCACCCGCTGCGGGCACCCGTACTCCTTCGTTCCCAAGCTCCAGCCGGGCGACCTGGTCGCGGGGCAGTACGAGGTGGCCGGGTGCCTGGCGCACGGCGGCCTGGGCTGGATCTACCTGGCGATCGACCGGAACGTCTCCGACCGCTGGGTGGTGCTCAAGGGCCTGCTGGACACCGGGGACGAGGACGCGATGGCCGCGGCCATCTCCGAGCGGCGCTTCCTGGCCGAGATCGAGCACCCCTCGATCGTGCGGATCTACAACTTCGTGGAGCGCCTGGACGCCCGCACCGGCTCCATGGACGGCTACATCGTCATGGAGTACGTGGGCGGCAAGTCCCTGAAGGAGATCGCCAACGCCCGCCGCACGCCGGACAACCGCCGCGACCCGCTGCCGGTGGAGCAGGCCTGCGCCTACGGCATCGAGGTGCTGGACGCGCTGGGGTACCTGCACAGCCGCAACCTGCTGTACTGCGACTTCAAGGTGGACAACGCCATCCAGCAGGACGACCGGCTGAAGCTGATCGACATGGGCGCGGTGCGGCGGATGGACGACCACGAGTCGGCCATCTACGGCACGGTGGGCTACCAGGCCCCCGAGGTCGCGGAGCTGGGCCCCTCGGTGGCCTCCGACCTCTACACGGTGGCGCGGACGCTGGCCGTGCTGACGTTCGACTTCCAGGGCTACACGACGGTCTTCGCGGACAGCCTGCCGGAGCCGGAGCACGTGGAGGTCTTCCGCCGCTACGAGTCCTTCTACCGGCTGCTGGTGCGGGCCACCGACCCCGATCCGTGGCGGCGGTTCGCCTCGGCGCAGGAGATGGCCGAGCAGCTGATGGGCGTGCTGCGGGAGGTCGTGGCGATGCGCACGGGGCAGCCGCGTCCGGCGCTCTCGCCGCTGTTCGGCTCGGAGGTGCGGGTGGTGGACACCGAGCTGGTGCCGCGGCGGCGCGGGCCGGTGTCGCTGCTGGGGGCCCGGGAGCCGGGGCGGCTGCGGCTGTTGCCCTCTGCCGGGCGGCGCCGGGGGGCGGCCGTGCCCCGGCGGCTGGGTCCCGGGGCGGCCACGGCCTCGCGCGTTCCCGCCTCCTCCGCCGCGGCCGTTTCCTCGCGGGAGCCGGGCGCTGCCGCCGCCGGGCCGGGCGTCTCCGTCGAGGCCCCGCCGGTGCCGTCGGCCCCGCCCGCGCCCGGCGGCCCGCCGCAGCCCGCGGCGCCGCCGTTCCCGGCCGCGCCCCAGACCGTGCCGCCGGACGTGCGGCAGGTGGCGCTGGCCCTGCCCGTGCCCCGGGTGGACCCGGCGGACCCGAACGCCGGGTTCCTGGCCGGGCTGGTGGCGACCACCCCGGCCGACCTGCTGACGGCGCTGCGCTCCGCCCCGGCCGACTCGGTCGAGCTGCGGGTGCGCGAGCTGCGCGCCCACCTGGAGACGCCGGGCGAGGAGGCCGCCGCCGCGGCCCGCGCCGCCGCGGACGCGCTGGGCGACCGGCACGGCAGCGACTGGCGCGTCGTCTGGTACCGGGGGCTGGCGGCGCTGGCGGGCGAGGACTGGGAGACGGCGGCGCACGCCTTCGACGCGGTGTACGACGCGTTCCCCGGCGAGCTGGCCCCGAAGCTGGCCCTGGCGGTGTGCGCCGAGGTGCTGGGGCAGCTCGACAACGCCGCCGACTACTACGAACTGGTGTGGGTCACCGACCCCAGCCACGTCAGCGCCGGGTTCGGCCTGGCCCGGGTGCGGCTGGCGGCGGGCGACCGGGGCGGGGCGGTGGCTGCCCTGGAGTCGGTGCCGGAGACCTCGGCCCACTGGACGGCAGCCCGGGTGGCCGCCGTCCGGGCCCGGCTGCGGCAGCGCTCCCCCGAGGACGACCTGCTGCCGGACCTGCTGGCGGCCGGGGCGCAGGTGTCGAGTTTGCGTGCGGCGGGGCTGGAACCGTCACTGGCCGAACGACTGTCCTGCGAAGTGCTCGGTTCCGCGCTGGACTGGGTATTGTCCCACCCCGCGGGACAGTTCCAGCAGCAAACCGAAACCCGACCGCAGCTGCTGGGAGCGCCGCTGGACGAGACCGGAATCCGGGAGGGCCTGGAGCGCTCCTTCCGGCGGCTCGCCCGGCTGGCGCAGACCAGCAGCGAACGAACCGAACTGGTGGAGGCGGCCAACCGCTTCCGCCCCAGGACCTGGGTGTGACCATGCCGCAGCTCGACCAACTCTCCGCCTGCCCCGGCTGCGGGGAGCCGCTGGAGGACGACGACCGCTTCTGCGGGGTCTGCGGCACGGATCTGCGGCTCGCGGCGCGCGAGGCGGGGACGTTGAGCGCGGGCGACTCGGGCATCTCCGGCGACGAGCGCGTCCGGGAGCACCGCGTCGCGCCGCCGCCGGCGTACACCCCCACTCAGCACGACCTCCGCGTCCCGGCGCCGGACGCGGCCGGCCAGGACCCCGACACGCTGGAGCTGGCCCCGGTGCGCCCCGAACAACCGGAAGGGCCGGGCCCGTTGCCCCCGGGCCGGCCCCCGGAGAACGCCCCTGCCGAGCCGGCGGCCGGCTTCGGCCCGCCGCCCGTCCCCGGCGATGCGAGCGCCGGCGCCCCGCCAGGCGCCGGCGGGTCCGGCCCCCCGGCCGCCCCGGAGGGGGCGGGAGCCGGACCGGCGTCCGGGCCGCCCGGGCTCGGCGCCCCGCCCAGGCCCACGGCGCCACCGCCCCCGGCTCCCGCCCGCGCACCGGCTCCTGAGCCCCCGCCCGCCGGCCTCGCCTCCGGCCCCGCCGGCTTCGGCCCCCCGCCCGTGCCGGGGACCGCCCCAGCAGCACGCCCCGGCGAGGCAGCCGCCAACTCCGGAGCGGAGCCTGCCGGTTACGGCCCGCCGTCCGCCGCGGGCGAGGCCGCCGCGGGCCCGGCCGGCTTCGGGCCCCCGCCCGTCCCCGGCGAAGCCGCCCACGCGGACGACGCCGATTACGGCCTCCCGTCCCCAGCGGGGGCGGCCACGGCCAACCCGGGCACGGAGCCCGCCGGTCACGGCGAGGCCCCCACCGGCCCCACCGGCTTCGGCCCCGGGCCCGTCCCCGGCTCCGAGGCCGTGGCCCCCGCGCCTGGGGACGCCGCCGGTTACGGCCCACCGCCCCCCGCCGCCGAGGCAGCCGTCAACTCCGGTGCGGAGCCGTCCGGTTACGGCCCACCGCCCCCGGCCGGGGAGGCCGCCGGCCCGGGTGGCGAGCGGGCCGGTTACGTCACGCCGCCGTGGTCGCCCGCCCCCACCCGGCCGGCCGCCGAGGCCAACGCGCCGGACCCGCGGGCCGCCGACCCCCGCGCCGCGGAGGCCGCCCTGCCCCCGCCGGTGCTCTGCGCGCTGTGCGGCGACGGCTACGTGGACGCCGCCGGCGTCTGCGCCGAGTGCGGCCGCCCCCAGCCCGGCGCGCGCGACCACGTGGAGCGCGCGCTCGGCGGGGTCGCCGCCGTCAGCGACCTGGGCCTGCGCCACCACCGCAACGAGGACGCGTTCGCCGTCTCCGCGACCGCCCTCCCCGACGGCACCCCGGCCGTGATCGCCGTGGTCTGCGACGGCGTCTCCTCCTCCAGCCGCCCCGACGAGGCGTCCGCCGCCGCGGCCGAGACGGCCCAGGAGTTCCTGGTCTCCGCCCTGCCGCGCGGCACCGACCCGCGGCAGGCCATGCACGAGGCGCTGCTGACGGCCGCCGACGCCGTCAACGAGCTGGCCGGGGGCGCCGAGCCCGAGCCCGGCCGGAACTCCCCCGCCTGCACGATCGTGAGCGCGATCACCACGGGCCGGACGCTGACGATCGGCTGGATCGGCGACAGCCGCGCCTACTGGGTGCCCGAGGAGGACGGCGCCGCGCCCGCCCGGCTGACCCAGGACGACTCCTGGGCCGCGCAGATGGTGGCCGCCGGGCTGCTCACCGAGGCGGAGGCCATGGCCGACCACCGGGCGCACGCCATCACGGCCTGGCTGGGCGCGGACGCGCAGGACGTCGAGCCGCACACCCAGGCGTTCGCCCCGGACCGCCCCGGGGTGGTGATCGTCTGCACGGACGGTCTGTGGAACTACGCCGACGACGCCGGGGACATGGCCCGGCTGGTCACCGGCGAGGCCCGCAGCGCCCCGCTGGCCACGGCCCGCCGGCTGGTGCGGTACGCGATCGACTCGGGCGGACACGACAACATCACGGTCGCGGTGATCCCCTTCCCGGTGACCTCGGGAACGGCCTCGGGAACGGCCGCGGCGACCTGAGCGGGGGCGGTTGCCGCGGACCCCGCGCGGCAAGACTGGTCGCGAAGGCACTGGACGGGAGGCGGACGGCGGGAGGTACTGTTCGGTCCGACGGCGCCCCGGCGCCGGAAACCGGACGGTAGACCGGACAGCGGTGACGGACAGCGAAGTGGACCAGCGAGTGTCGTGAGGGGGAGGCAGGACATGCCGACTTGCCCGAACGGCCACCAGTCGGTGGCTGAGGAGTGGTGCGAGGTGTGCGGCCAGCGCATCCTCGCGCCCGCCGTCGCGGTGCCCCCCCCCCCTCCCCCGCCGCCCGGCGTCCCCGGCTCCGCCGCCCAGCCCCCGCCGCCCTACCCCGGCCCCGGCCCCGGCGGCTACGGCGCCCCCGCCGGGGGGTACCAGGACCCCGGCTCCCTGGCCCCCGCCGAGCTGTGCCCCCAGTGCGGCACGCCGCGCGAGGCGCAGAGCCCGTTCTGCGAGGAGTGCCGGTACAACTTCCTGACCAATTCCCCCACCACGTACATACCGCCGGTCCCGCCCGCCCCCCAGCACCAGGGACACCAGCAGCACCAGGGACACCCGGCCGGGCAGATGGGCGCCCAGATGTACGGCGGCCAGGCCCCGCCCGCCTACCCGCAGGCGCCTCAACCCCCGCAGTACCCGGGGCAGGAACAGGACCACGGCCGGCCGCGGCACCCCAGCGGCGACTGGACGCTGCCACCGCCCGGCGGCCCCGTGCCGCACCAGGGCGGCCCGCCGCCGTACCCGGGCCAGCAGCCCGGCGGGTACCCCGCGCCGTCCCCGGCCGACGCGTGGGCGGTGACCATCGGGCCCGACCCGGAGTACTTCGCCGCGATGATGCGCCGCTCGGGCCCGGAGGCCGCCCAGCTGTCCCTGCCCCGGTACTCACCGGAGCAGCGGCTGCCGCTTGAGGGCCCGCAGGTGACCATCGGCCGCCGCAGACAGTCCACGGGCGAGGCCCCGGACATCGACCTGTCCCAGCCGCCCGAGGACCCCGGCGTCTCGCACCAGCACGCCCTGCTGATGCAGCAGACGGACGGCACCTGGGCCGTCATCGACCAGGACTCCACCAACGGCACGACGGTCAACGGCGCGGAGGACCCCATCCAGCCCTTCGTCCCCGTCACCCTCCAGGAGGGCGACCGCATCCACATAGGCGCCTGGACCACCCTCACCCTCCACCGAGCCTGACCCACCGCCGGCCCGGCCCCCACCGGCCGAGCGCCCGCCACCCGCCGCCGGGACGAGGGGCGCGGAACGGGACGTTCCCCGGCGTTCCCGTCCGACACGGGCGGGGGCGCCGGCAGCGGGGGCGGGCGGGGCGCAACTACTATCACCCGAATGACTGACGACCAGACGCCCGCCATCGCGGTCGCCGGGCTCCGGAAACGCTACGGGGACGTCCAGGCCGTCGACGGGGTGAGCTTCACCGTGCGGCGCGGCGAGTTCTACGGGATTCTCGGCCCCAACGGCGCGGGCAAGACCACCACGCTGGAGATCGTGGAGGGCCTGCGCAGGCCCGACGAGGGCAGCGCGCGCCTCCTCGGGGTGCCGTCCTGGCCACGCGACCGGCGGCTGCTGCGCCGCATCGGGGTCCAGCTCCAGGCGTCGGCGTTCTTCGACAAGCTCACGGCCCGCGAGCAGATCCACACCTTCGCCGCCCTCTACGGCGTCCCGCCCGCCCGCGCCGACGCGATGCTGGAGACGGTCGGCCTGGCGGAGAAGCGGGACGTGCGCGACGACCGGCTCTCCGGCGGCCAGGCGCAGCGGCTGTCCATCGCCTGCGCCCTGGTCCACGACCCCGAGCTGGTCTTCCTGGACGAGCCGACCACGGGCCTGGACCCGCAGGCCCGCCGCAACCTGTGGGACCTCCTGCGGCGGATCAACGCCGAGGGCCGCACCGTCGTGCTGACCACCCACTACCTCGACGAGGCCGAACTGCTCTGCGACCGCGTCTCGATCATGGACGGTGGCCGCATCCTGCGCACGGGCACCCCCGCCGACCTGATCGGGGAGCTGGGCGTGGCCACCCTGGAGGACGTCTTCCTCCACCTGACCGGACGGGAGTACCGCGAGTGAGGACCGCGCCGCCGCCGAGGCCGCAGAACCCGCCGGGAACGCCCGGAGGGCCGCGAACGCCCGCCCTGGCCGCCGTCGCCTCCCCCAGGGCCACGGCCTTCCGCAGCCTGTCCCGGGCGATGCTGCTCGGCCTGCTGCGGGACCGGACGGCGGTGTTCTTCATGCTGCTGTTCCCGCTGATGTTCCTGGGCCTCTTCGGGATGCTCTTCCAGGGCGAGTCCACCCCGCGCTCCACCGTGATCCAGGTCGGGGAGGTGGGCGTGCTGGACCAGCTCTCCTCGGCCGAGCTGACCGCGCTCTCCGACGCGCTGACCGTGCGCCGGTCCGCCGACCGTGAGGAGGCGCTGGCGGAGGTCCGCCAGGGGGACGCGGACGCGGTGGTGTGGGAGGACGCCAACGGCGAGGTGCAGCTGCGGTACTCGGCCGCGGACCCGGCGCGCTCGGGCACCGTGCAGGGCCTGGTGCAGTCCCTGGTGCAGACGGCGAACGTCGAGGCCACCGGCCGGCCGCCCGCCTACCGCCTGGCCACCGGGCAGGTCGAGGACGAGTCGGTCCAGCCGATCCAGTACCTCACCCCGGGCCTGCTGGGCTGGGCCGTGGCGATGGGCGCCTCCTTCATGTCCGCGCTGACCCTCGTCAACTGGCGCAAGAAGCGCATCCTGCGGCGGCTGTGGCTGGCGCCGATCGGCCCGGGAACGGTGATCGGCGCGCGGGTCGGGGTGAGCCTGGCGCTGACGTTCGCCCAGACCGCCGTCTTCCTGGGCATCGCCACGCTGCCGTACTTCGGGCTGCAACTGACGGGCTCGTGGTGGCTGGCGCTGCCGCTGATCGCCTGCGGCGCCCTGTCGTTCATGTCGATCGGCCTGCTGATCGGCGCGTGGGCGAAGACCGAGGAGGCGGCCAACGGCGCGCTCCAGGTGGTCATCCTGCCGATGGCGTTCCTCTCCGGCTCCTTCTTCCCCACCGACGTGATGCCCGGCTGGCTGGGCCGGGTGGCCAACCTGCTGCCGCTGAAGCACCTCAACGAGGCGATGCAGGACGTGCTCAGCCGCGGCGGGAGCTGGGGCGAGGCGCTGCCGGTGATGGGCGGGCTGCTGGTCTTCACGGCCGTGGTGACCGCCGTCGCGGCCCGCCTCTTCCGCTGGGACTCGGCCTGAGGGCCGCCGGGACGAGCGGGGTGAACGGCCGCCTCAGCCGGGGGCGTTGACCATCGAGGCGGCGGCGTAGACCAGGTAGTTCCACAGCTCCCGGCGCCGCTCGGGGGCCAGGCCGAGGCTGTCCACGGCCTCCTCCATGTGCCGCAGCCACGCGTCGTGCGCCGCCCGGTCCACGGTGAACGGCGCGTGCCGCATCCGCAGCCGCGGGTGCCCGCGGCGGTCGCTGTAGGTGCGCGGGCCGCCCCAGTACTGCATGAGGAAGAGGGCCAGGCGCTCCTCGGCCGGGCCGAGGTCCTCCTCCGGGTACATCGGCCGCAGCACCGGGTCCCCGGCCACGCCCTCGTAGAAGCGGCGGACGAGCTTGCGGAAGGTCTCCTCTCCCCCGACCTGCTCGTAGAACGACTCCTGCTGCTGCTCGGTCACCCCTCCATGGTCGCAGACCCGCGGGCCGGGCCCGCGCCGGCCGTTGCCCCCCGCCGGGTCCGGCCGCGCCCCCGGGCCGCGTCACCGGCCCGCAACCGAAGCGTTCGCCGCGCGCCGCACGGGCGTTGCCCGCGCGTCGTAGGGTCCGCCCATGCCGCCGTCCGCCGCCCCGGAGGCCCGCACCGCCCGAAGACCCACGCGCATCCTGCCCCGCTGGAGCGTCGCCCTGGTCACGGTCCTGTGGGCGGTGCTGATCACGGCCCCGGCCGCCAACGCCGCCGGGCCGCAGACCTTCCCGGCGGCCCCCGAGCGGGAGCTGTCCCAGCCCTTCAAGAACCAGCACCACGGCTACACCTGCTTCCGCATCCCGGCCGTGGTGACCGCCCCGGACGGCACGCTGCTGGCGTTCGCCGAGGCCCGGCGCGCCGACTGCGGGGACGTGGGCGACATCGACCTGGTGCTGCGGCGCTCCACGGACGGCGGGCGAAGCTGGGGCGAGCTGACGGTGCTGCGCGGCGCCGGCGACCGCGGCGGCTTCGGCAACCCGGTGCCCGTGGTGGACGCCCTCTCCGGCCGGATCTCGGTGCTGTACGCGCACAACTCCTGGCTCCCGGAGGGCGACCGGCGGGTGCGGCGCACCCGGACCCTGCACAGCCTCTACAGCACGGACGGCGGCCTGACCTGGCGGGCGGGCGGCGTGCTGGGCCCGCTGAAGCCCGCGCACTGGACCTGGGTCTCGGTCGGTCCCGGCCACGGGGTGCAGCTCCGGCGCGGCCCGCACGCCGGGCGGCTCGTGGTGCCCGGGGACCACGACACGGCGGAGGGCCGCTCGGGCGCGCAGCTCTACTACAGCGACGACGGGGGCGCGACGTGGCGCCTGGGCGCGGTGTACGAGACGGACTCCGAGCGGCCCAACCCGGGCGAGCTGACCCTGGCCGAGCTGGTGGACGGCAGCCTGTACGTCAACGCCCGCAGCTCCGCGCCCGGGCCGGGCGCGCACCGGCTGGCGGCCTCCAGCCGGGACGGCGGGGAGTCGTTCACGGCGGAGGGGTTCGCTCCCGTTCCCGCGCTGGAGACCCCGCCGGTGTCCGCGTCCCTGCTGCGGCTGTCCGCCACGGACGAGGGCGATCCGCGCAACCGGCTGCTGCTGTCGGCGCCCTCGCTCTCGGGCGCGGACTCCTCGGCGCGACGGCGGACGCTGACCATCCGCAGCTCCTACGACGAGGGCGTGACCTGGCAGGAGGCCCGCGCGGTGATCAACCCGGGGCGGGCCGGGTACTCGGACCTGACGCTGCTGCCGACGGGCGAGATCGGCCTGCTGTACGAGACGGGCACCAACAGCCCGCACGGCACGGTGATGTTCACGGCCTTCAGCGTGGCCTCACTGGACGGCGGCGTCCGGGACGCGGCCCAGTGCGCGGTGCCGGCTCCCGGCACGCGCCCGGCGGGGGGAACGGCCTGGGTGCCCGTCGACCGCGGCCCGCCCACGGTCCGCGCCGCCGCCACGGTCAACCGCCGCACCCCGTCCTCCCCACCCCGCCCGGCGACACCCCGCCGCCCGGCGAGCTGAGCGCGGCGCCGGCCTCCGGCGCGCCCTTTCGACCCCCTGGCTCCGAAACTCCGTCTCCGGGCGCGCGCCACGGACCGCGGCCCCGCCGGGGGCGTTGCCCGGAGCCCGGAGCGTTGCGGCGGAGGCGGCGGAACGCCCGGCCCCGGGCGTTCGCGCGCACGCCCGCCCGGGCCGTTCGCCCGCGCGGGAGCACCGGCCCGCCGGGGGCGCGGAGGGGCCGGCCCGGCCTCGCGCGGCGGGTCTCAGACCGGTGTGACGCCGAGGCCCGCGAGTCCCGGGGGGCCGTCGCGGCGGACGGCGATGGAGCCGGCGGGGGTGCGCAGGCGCAGCCAGGAGCCGCCGCTGAGCACGGTGACCCCGGCCGGGGGGACCTCGGCCAGCAGGCCGAGGGCGTGCGCGGCGTGCACGACGCGCAGGGGCAGCGGCGTGCCGGGCAGGGTCCGGGACCAGATCTCCTCGGCCAGCGCGTCCAGCGCGGACCGCGTGCGCTGCGCGGGGATCAGCGCCTCGGTGCGGGTGCGGAACTCCGCGACCACGGAGGCCGCAGCGCCCCGCGCCTCCTCGGGCGTCAGGTCGGCGACCGGCAGCCAGCCGCCGCGCCGCGGCAGCAGCCCGGCCCAGGACGGGCCGGTGACGGGCGCGGGCACGCCGAGCGCCCCGGCCGCCTCGTCCACGCCCTCCAGCAGCTCCCCGGCCGAGACGGTCACGTCCAGGCCGGCGGGCTCCCGCAGGTGGCAGGGGCGGATGGCCAGCACGCCGAAACGCGCGGGCCGCGTGAAGACGGCCAGCACGTCGCCCTCTGCGCGCAGCCGGGCCGCGGCGGCCCGGTCCCAGCGCAGTTGCCGCCCGAGGAACGCGGCCAGCCCGGCCGCCTCCCCAGGTGCGGCCAGCACCAGCCGCTGATGCGTGACGCTCTCCACGCCGCCACCGCTCATCGGACCGCCGCCTCCGGGCCACCCGCCTGGTCGTCGAGGTACTTCTCCAGGAAGGTCTTCTCGGCGGCGGACAGGCGGCGCGGGCGCTCCCGCGCGAGGTCGTAGGGAACGACCACGGTGGCGGCGCGGGCGTAGACCACCGGCGCGGGGGCCGGGTCCGCCGCCTCCGGCTCGCGGATCTCGTAGCGCACCGTCGCCGCCGCGGCGGCGATCCGGGTCACCCACAGGTCCACCACGACCGGCTCGGGGCGGAAGACCAGCGGCCGGAGGTAGTCGATCTCGTGCCGGGCGACGACGACCCCGCCGGTGAACGCCTCGGGCCCGGCCGCCTCCCGCGCCAGGCGGAACATGAAGTCGATCCGGGCGTCCTCCAGATAGCGCACGAAGAGGACGTTGTTGATGTGCCCGTAGGAGTCCATGTCCCCCCAGCGCAGGGGGCAGCGGAACTGGTACCGCACGCCGCCCGCCCCCTCAGCCCCGGGTGAGCTTCTTGTGCGCGGCGCGGTGCGGGCGGGCCGCCTCCGGGCCCAGGCGCTCGATCTTGTTCTTCTCGTAGGAGGCGAAGTTCCCCTCGAACCAGAACCACTGGGAGCCGCCCTCGTAGGCGAGGATGTGCGTGGCGATGCGGTCCAGGAACCACCGGTCGTGGGAGACGACCACGGCGCAGCCGGGGAACTCCAGCAGCGCGTTCTCCAGCGAGGAGAGGGTCTCCACGTCGAGGTCGTTGGTCGGCTCGTCCAGCAGCAGGAGGTTGCCGCCCTGCTTGAGGGTGAGGGCGAGGTTGAGCCGGTTGCGCTCGCCGCCGGAGAGGATGCCGGCCGGCTTCTGCTGGTCGGGGCCCTTGAAGCCGAAGGCGCTGACGTAGGCGCGCGAGGGCATCTCGACCTGGCCGACGCTGATGTGGTCCAGGCCGTCGGAGACGACCTCCCACAGCGTCTTCTTGGGGTCGATGTTGGCGCGGGACTGGTCGACGTAGGAGATCTGCACGGTCTCGCCGACCCGCACGCTGCCGGAGTCGGGGGACTCCAGGCCGAGGATCATCTTGAACAGCGTGGTCTTCCCGGCGCCGTTGGGGCCGATGACGCCGACGATGCCGTTGCGCGGCAGCGAGAACGACAGGCCGTCCACCAGCACCTTGTCCCCGAACGCCTTCCCCAGCGCGTCGACCTCGACCACGATGTTGCCCAGGCGCGGGCCCGGCGGAATCTGGATCTCCTCGAAGTCCAGCTTCCTGGTCTTCTCGGCCTCGGCCGCCATCTCCTCGTAACGGGCGAGGCGGGCACGGGACTTGGCCTGGCGGCCCTTGGCGTTGGAGCGGACCCACTCCAGCTCTTCCTTCAGACGCTTGGCGCGCTTGGCGTCCTTCTGCCCCTCGACCTTCAGGCGGGCCTGCTTGGTCTCCAGGTAACGCGAGTAGTTGCCCTCGTAGGCGTAGGCGCGGCCGCGGTCCAGCTCCAGGATCCACTCGGCGACGTTGTCCAGAAAGTACCGGTCGTGGGTGATGGCCACGACGGTGCCCGGGTACTTGGCCAGGTGCTGCTCCAGCCACTGCACGGACTCGGCGTCCAGGTGGTTGGTCGGCTCGTCCAGCAGCAGCAGATCGGGCTGCTCCAGCAGGAGCTTGCACAGGGCGACGCGGCGCTTCTCACCGCCGGAGAGGGTGGTGACGGGCCAGTCGCCGGGGGGGCAGCCCAGGGCGTCCATGGCCTGCTCCAGCTGCGCGTCCAGGTCCCACGCGCCCGCGTGGTCGAGCTGCTCCTGGAGCTTGCCCATCTCGTCCATCAGCTCGTCGGTGTACTCGGTCGCCATCTGCTCGGCGATCTCGTTGAACCGGTCGAGCTTGCCCTTGGTCTCGGCCACGCCCTCCTGGACGTTCTCCAGGACGGTCTTGGTCTCGTCCAGGGGCGGCTCCTGCAGGAGGATGCCGACGGTGTAGCCGGGGGTGAGGAAGGCGTCGCCGTTGGAGGGCTGCTCCAGGCCGGCCATGATCTTCAGCACGGTGGACTTGCCCGCGCCGTTGGGGCCGACGACACCGATCTTGGCCCCTGGCAGGAAGCTCAGCGTGACGTCGTCCAGGATCACCTTGTCGCCGTGAGCCTTGCGCGTCTTGCGCATGGTGTAGATGTACTCAGCCAAGAGAAACCGTCCGGCAGTCAGTCGGTGGAGCGGGCACTGTCCATCCTGCCGCATGTCCCTGCCACGGCGGAAACCGGCGGCCCGGGGACGGGACGGCCGCCGGGTGCACGCCCGCCCCCGCGCCTCAGGCTTGCGTGGCCGGCGTGCCGCCCGGGGCCTCCGAGGCCCCCGGGACCGCCGGGGCGGTGCGGCGGCGGACGAGGTGCAGGGCGGCGGCGCCGGCGCCCAGCAGGGCGAGGGCGGCGAGCGGCAGCGGGTCGCCGCCGGTGGCCGCCAGGTCCGCGTCCCCGGCCGTTCCCGCCGCGCCGCCCGCGGAGGCCGGGGCGAGGGCGTTGCCCGGCTGGTCGGCGGGCGAGCAGTCCAGCACGCCGGTGAACACCCACGGCTCCCGGCCCTCGGCGGGGTGGGCGACGGTGATCTCGTAGGCGCGGCCCTCGGCGACGGGCACCAGCACGGACTCGGCCGAGCCGGGGGCGACCTCGGCCTCCCGGCCGCCCAGGGCGAGGCGGAAGGGCGCGCCGCCGGAGTTGGAGGCGGTCACCTCCACGCCGCCCTCGGCGCAGCGGCGGGCGGCGTTCACGGCGACCGAGGGCAGGCCCGGCCCGGCCCAGGCGGCGGAGGCGGCGCCGCCGAGCGGGGTGGCGGCGGAGGCGGCCAGGATCATCGTCTGGGTGGGCGTGTCCACGCCGGTGAACGCCCGCCCGACCGCGACCCCGGAGGTGGCCGTCGCGGTGAGCGAGGCCGTTCCCGGCCCGGCGTTGACGGGGACCGAGAAGTACAGCTCGGCGCCGTCGCCCACGGGCCTGTCGGCGGCAACGGGCGCGCCGTCCGCGTCCACGAGCGTGACGCCGCGCGCGGCGGCCTCCTCGTCCGGGGCGACGTGCACCGCGCCATCCTTACCGGCCGCCACACGGGCCCCGCAGCCCCCGCCGCCCGCGTTCGGACGGGCCCAGCGGCCCCTCCCGCGCGCCCGTCCCGCTACGCGCCGTCCTCCGGGAACTCCGCGCCCCCGCTCGGGGAGGCCGCGATCACGAAACGTTCCCTCACCTCGCGGTAGCGCAGGAGTTCGGCGGCCATGGGTTCCAGCACCTGGCTGTGGCCGCGGTCGGCGGCCAGGCGCCGCAGCCGCCACTCCTCCTGCTGCCCCCACGCGGCGGCGGGCCCGCGGGCCGCGGCGCGGCAGGCCCAGGCCAGCAGGGGCGCGCCGACGGATCCGGCCAGCAGCAGGGCGAGCGGCAGCCAGCGCCCCACCACCGGCTGGCCGGCCAGCGCCGCCAGCAGCCAGCACACCCCGAGAAACTGCGCGGCCAGCAGAAACGCCTGCCCGCTCGCCGCGGCCGACCACCAGCGCGGGCGCGGCACGGGCGGGGCTGGGTGCTGCTCCAGGGTGGTCTCCAGCTCGCGGGGCAGTCCCTCGGCTCCCTCCCGGGCGGCCTCCCGCACGGCCCGGCCCCACGGCTCGGGCAGCCCCTCCGCCGCCTCGGCGGCCAGCCGCCGCACCGCCTGGTCCACCCCGGCCCTGGAGACCACGGGCGGCGGGGGCGGGCCGTCCCCGGCGCGGGCCGCCAGCGCGGGCGGCTCCCCGCGCCGCTCGGCCCGCCGGGCGGCGACCCGGCGGACCACCTGAGCCCAGGGCGTTCCGCAGGCCCGGTCGGCGCGCCGCAGCCAGGCGCGTTCGGCCGCCTGCCCGGCCGCGCGGGCGCCGAGGGCGGCGGCGAGCCGGTCCTCGAACTCCTCCCGGGCGCGGGCGGTCAGCCCGTCCGGCGCCCCGGCGGCGTCGGCGACGTAGAGCGGGCCGAGGCGCTTGGCCACGCCGTCCACGTCGGCGGCCACCCGGCGGGCGGCGACGGTACGGGTGGCGGCCAGCTCGCCGATCTGGGCGCGGAGTTCGGCGACGCCGTCGCCGGTGAGGGCGGAGACGGCCAGAACGGCGGCGCCCGGCTCGCCGTGCTCGCCCAGGGCGACGCCGCGCTCGTCCAGCAGCCGCCGCAGGTCGTCCAGGACCGCCTCGACGGCGTCGCGGGGCAGGCGGTCGGTCTGGTTGAGGACGATCAGCGAGACCTCGGCGTGCCCGGCGAAGTCCTTCAGATAGCGCTCGTGCAGCACGGCGTCCGCGTACTTCTCGGGGTCCACCACCCAGATGACCCCGTCGACCAGCCGCAGCAGCCGGTCCACCTGCTCGCGGTGGGCGGTGTCCACGGAGTCGTGGTCGGGCAGGTCGAGCAGGATGAGGCCGCGCAGGGCGGCGTCCATGACGTGGGCGCGGCGGCGGGCGCGGGCGGGGATGTTGAGGCGTTCCAGCACGGCGTCGGGGCCGACCTCGTGCCGCCCGGCCTCCCAGGTGCAGGAGACGGCGGTGGCGGTGGTGGGGCGGCGCACGCCGATCTCGGAGAGCTGGGCGCCGGCCAGGGCGTTGAACAGCGTGGACTTGCCGCTGCCGGTGGCGCCGGCGATGGCCACGGTGGTGTAGACGGGCGGCAGCCGCTCGCGGGCTGCGGCGTCCTCCAGCACCCGTCCCGCCTCGGCCAGCACCTGCTCCTCCAGCCGGGTCCGCGAGAGCCCGACCAGCTCCCGCAGCGCCCCCAGCCGCGTCCGCAGCGCCCCCCTGGCCTCCTCGGCCGTCTCCGTCCCCATCCGCGCCTCCCTTTCCTCTTCTTCTCTGTGTGCTCTGCCTGCTCTGTGTTCTCTTCGTTCTCCGCCGGGTCCTTCCCGGTTCCGCGCCCGCTCCGGCCGGGCTCAGGGCTCGCCGCGGCCGGCGGCCGGGGCCTCGCGGGAGGCGCGGCGCGCGTCGCGGGCCTCCCTGGCCTCGCGGGCCTCCTCGCGCGCCTCGTGGGTGGTCCGCGCGTCGCGCGCGTCGCGCACCGCCCGGGCCGCGCGCTCCCCCGGGTCGCCGTCCCGCCGCACGGCCGAGAGCGCGGCAACCAGCTCCACCTGCGGCTCGGCCGAGATCTCCAGGCGGTGCAACGGGGCGCCCCGCCGCTCGCGTTCGCCCGTCAGCACGCGCTCCAGGCAGCCGCGCAGCTGCCGCGTGCCCTGGTCCCGCAGCCGGGCCGCGCCCCGGGTCCCGAGCATCGCGGCCAGAGCCTGCTGGGCGACGCCCCCGCTGCGCCCGCCGAGCAGGGTGGCGGCCAGCAGGGCGGCGGTCTCGGCCTCCTGCGCGGGCTCGGGCGGCAGGGCGGCGGCGCGGCGGGCCTCCTCGGCCAGCTCCTCCAGGCAGCGGCGCAGGCGGCGCACGAGCACGCCGACGCGCTCGGCCACGGCCTCGGGGCCGTCCTCGCCGCCCTCGGGGGCGCCCTCCTCGCGGGCCCAGGCGGCGGCGGTGCGCTCGTCGGCCGCGGAGACCGCCTCCACCAGCAGCCCGGCCAGGCCCCGCATCAGAGCCTCCATCAGCTCGTCGGCGGTGGCGTCCTCGGGGAACGCCAGCCAGTGCGCGCGGGCGTCCCCGGCCAGCAGGCCGCCGCCGGTCAGGCAGGCCCGCACCCGCCGGTCGGCCTCGTCGTAGGCCTCGGCCAGCCGCTGGTCCAGGCGCACGGCGGTGGCGTACTGGGCGGCGGAGGCGGCGGCCAGCGCGGCGACCCGGCCGCGCAGCGAGGCGAGGGTTCCGGCGGCGGTGCGGGCGGCCGAGGCGGCCCGCACGGAGGGGTCCTGGGCGCGGCCGGCCAGCCAGGCGCGCAGCGAGGCCACGGCCGTTCCCGGCAGCAGCCCGGAGCCGCCGCGCGCCGATTCGGGCAGCTCGGGAACGGTGAACCGGGGCACCTCGCCCAGGCCCGCGGCCTCCAGCAGCGCGCCGTAGTGCCGGGAGACCTCGGCGGCGACCTGGTGCGGCACGCGGTCCAGCACGGTGGCCAGCGCGACGTCGTACTCCTTCGCGCTGCGCAGGAGGTTCCAGGGGACGGCGTCGGCGTAGCGGGAGGCGGTGGTGACGAGGATCCAGATGTCGGCCGCGCAGAGGAGTTCGGCGGCCAGGTCGCGGTTGGCCTCGACCAGCGAGTCGATGTCGGGGGCGTCCACCAGCGCCAGGCCGGGCGGGAGGGCGCGGCTGGCCACCATCGCGAGGGCGGGCCCGTGCTCGTTCTCCTGCCGGGGGCCGACGACCCTGGCCAGCTGGGGCAGCACCCGGCGCCCGGCGAACCAGTGCCGGTCGTCGGGGTGACAGACCAGCACGGGCGTGCGCGTGGTGGGCCGCAGAACGCCGGCCTCCGTGACGCACCGGCCGACCAGGGAGTTGACCAGCAACGACTTCCCGGCCCCCGTCGAGCCCCCGACCACCGCGAGCAGCGGGGCCTCCGGCTGCCGCAGCCGGGGCAGCAGGTAGCCGTCGAGCTGCCCCAGCAGCTCCGCGCACGACCGCCGCGCCCGCTCGGCCCCCGGCAGGTCCAGAGGGAACCGCGAGGCAGCCAGGCGCTCCCGCAGTAGGGTCAGCGCGTCCAGCAGGTCCGGCCGTGCGTCCAAGATCGCCACATGCGCAGAATGCCCAATATGACGCTCTTTCCCAAACATATTCCGCCGAACGCGCCCCAAAGCGGGCACCCGGCCCTGTCCCGGCGGGATAACGACTAGGCAACACCCGCCCTGGCCGCCCGCAAAACCGCTGCGCGTCTCGGACTCACCTGCGATTATCAGGGCTGCTTCACTGGATCTCCACACAAGGGTGTTGCCGTGAAGCAACCGGGACCAACCCCCCGAAGCCCTATCCTCTACCCGGCGAGGTCACCGAGGGGGCCACCGTCCCACGCCACGACCATGTCCAGCCCCCGTAGCTCAGCGGATAGAGCAGGTGCCTTCTAAGCACTTGGCCGCAGGTTCGAGTCCTGCCGGGGGCACCGCACTGCTTCACCGGGTGCTCGTTGTGGTTACTTTGCGGTAGGGCCGAGCCGGTCACCCCGCCCCCGAGCGCCGCTGTGGTGGCGATGTGACCGACCGTGTCGGCTGTGAGGGTGATGCGCTGGCCGGCCCGCCCGGCCACACGCCGAGGATCACACCCTGCGGGTCGTGGGGCGCTGGGAGGGTGCCGGTCGTGCTGATCAGCCTGTCCGGCCGGCATCGACAGGGCGGGGGTACGACATGCCGGACCACGCGCCGGAGGAGGACCAGGCTTTCGCTTCCGTGCTGCGGGCGGCGATACGCCGCAGCGGACTCGGGCTGGAGCGCGTCCGGCACCGGCTGGCGCAGCGGGGGCACGCGCTGAGCGTGTCCACCCTGAGCCTGTGGCAGACCGGGCAGCGCAGGCCGGAGCGCCGGGAGTCCCTGGTGGCCCTGGCGGCGCTGGAGGACATCCTCGCGATGCCGAGCGGATCGCTGACCTCGGCGCTGGGGCCACGGCGGCTTCGCGGGCCGGGTCCCCAGGGGCAACGGCGGGTCCCCGCCGAGACGATGTGGCCCGCGGACCCGCAGATCCCCTCCCTGCTGCGGGACGTGAACGCCGACGACGAGTTCCTCGTGCGGCTGAGCCACCACGACTTCGCGACGCTCGGGCCGCGGCGCAGCGAACAGTCCATGCGGGTGCGGCTGGTGCTGAGGGCCACGCGGTCCGGGGTGTCCCGGCTCCCGGTGGTGCTCGCGCCGGACGACCCGCAGGCGCGGCGCCCCCTGCTCCGTCCGCTGCGGCACTGTTCCGTGCGGTCGGCGAGCTATTTTCCCGAACAGGGCTATGTGATCGCCTCCCTGGAATTCGACCGCGAGCTGGCCCGCGGCGACGTCATCATGGTGGAATACGAGGTGCTGTACACGCCCGCCTCGGCCCGGTCGACGCGATTCGAGCGGAAACTCGCCTTTCCCGTCCACGAGTACTTCGCGGAGATTCAGTTCCACGAGGACGCGGTGCCCGCGCGCTGCAGATGGACCTTTCACAGCGAGACCGAGGAAGTGCGCGGCGGCGGCCTTTCCCTCGACGGGACGCACGGGGTGCAATTCGCCGTCTCCCAGGCGAGCCCTGGCCGTTACGCGATTCACTGGGAATGGTGACGGGCCGTTCCCGCGGCCACCGGGGCGGGCGGGACGGCCCGTCACCGCGTCAGGCCGCCGCCGCCGTCGCGAGCTGTCCGGAGTTGGACAGGATCCACTGGCGGTAGGTGAGGACGTTGACGTGTCCTGAGGTGCCCGCCGACGTGTCGCCGTAGGAGTGGACGCCGATCAGCCGGCCGTTCTGGAACACGGGCCCGCCGGAGTCCCCGGGCCCGGTGTAGCCGTTGATCCGCGTGGCGTCGATGTAGGCGGAGGAGACCCGGGTGATCCTCATGGACGCCACCTTGAGGTAGCGGGAGTCGCGCGCCGACTCCGTGCGGCCGAATCCGTACACCTGCTCCGTGCTGCCGACGGAGGGCTGGGTCGTGGTCAGCACGGCGTAGGTGGTGGTGACCGGTGAGTTCAGCTCGTACAGGATGATGTCGGCCGAGGGATGCGCGATGGCCCGGATCGGGCGGCGCACCTGGCCCGCGTTGCGGTCGGTGCTTCCTATCAGGAAGGTGTTGCCGGCGTTGGCGCAGTGCCGCGCGGTCAGCACGTACCGGGCGGCGACGATCGTCCCGGAGCAGTTCTGCTGGCCGTTGACCATGATGGCCACGGCCCAGGGGCCCTGCGAGGCGAAGCCGCCGCCGATGATCGGCTGCGGGGCGCCCGGCTTCGGGGCGTCGGCGGACGCCGGGAGAATGCCGGCGAGCGTCGCGAGGAGGACTCCGCACAACGCGATCAGGTGCCGTTTGATGCGCACGAGACTTCTCCAATGAGTGGGGGACTGACCACGAGAACACGCGTCAGTTGAGGAGGCGCGGCCGGGGCGCCGGGAATTCGGCATTCCGCGCTACGGAATGCCGCGAGCGAGCAGAACGCTAGAAGCGCCGGCCGCACGGCACAAGGGCGAAAGCCGGGGCTTCCGCGGGCGGGCCCTCGATGAGCAGGGCTTTCCCCGGCAATCTGTCAACAGTGAAAATTACGGCCCGGGCCGGCGGAAGCAGGCGCGTGAGGTCCGGGGGGCGGGCCTTGGGGTTACTCGCCCCCGCGACATTCGGTGGCGGACTCCTCGCGGCGCCCGCCGAGCCAGGCGCCCGCGTCCCGCGGCCCTCGTCGTGGTCGGCGCCGGCTGCCTCCCGCCGTCCTCAGCTTCGGTACACAACCGCGCACAGGACGGCCGCGCCCTGGTCGACGACCCAGCTCAGATACCTGGTCGTGTCACCGGCGACGCGGCGGCACACGGCGGCGCCGGTGCCGTAGGAGGAGTTGTAGTAGCCGGTGACGTTGAAGATCCGGTCGTAGGGTTGCGGAACCCTGGTCGCTTCGCAGTCCACCCAGCTCATGAGGTTGGCGCTGTTGCCGGGGCTGCCGAGGAAGCACTGCCCGGCCTCGAACAGCCGGGTGACGCAGAGCACCGCGGTCTCCTCCTCGCCCCGGTAGGAGAGATACGACCGGCCGGCGTCGACCGGACACGAACCCGCGCTGTCCGAGACCCGGGTCACGTACACGGCGGCGCCGTCCGCCTCGCAGGAGATGATCTCCGGAATGTCGCTGGACCACCGGTCGCCGGAGACCATCCAGGTGTGGAGGCAGTCACCGGCACTGACCGCCCGGAAGGCGTCGAGTGTCGGATCGGGCTCGGGAGTCGGGCTGGGCGGCGCCTCGGTGTAGCCGCTGTCCCCGCCCGCGACGGTGGCCTCGTCGTCGTCGACCCCGCCCGAGGAGCTCTCGTCGCCGACGCCGCCGTCCGCGCCACTGCTTGAGTACGCACCGCCGTACTCGCCGTCGCCGGCACCGCCGGAGGCTCCTGCGGCGGAATCCGCGCTCCGGGAGCCTGCTGACTCCTCGTCAAGCGCCTGCTGAAGCTCCTCGAAGTTGCTGATGCCGAAGAACGCCAGCACGGTAATGGCCGTTCCCGCCAGGCCCAGCCATGCCACCATCCTCGGATCCGGTAACCCCTTGCCGCTCCCCACGACAACCCCCCGTCACTGACGATGCGCTCGCCTCGGCCGCTCGTAAGTCGATTACCACGCTAGGCAGTTGCCACCGCAAGGCGCAATGAGTTCGGGGAAGTCCCGGGAACGGGGTAGACAGGGCCGCGCGGGGCGGGTTGTGGTCACAGGAGTCGGTCGCCCCGTCCGCCGATGCGGTCCGGACTGAGCGGGCCCGTGGCGAACGGGACGCGGATGTACGTCGGGGCCGGGATGTGGGTGCCGCAGGGCCTCGGGGCCGCGGTGTTCACCGGCCTGTGGCCGACGAGGTCCGAGCCCTCGGGAGGCCCCGCGGGTCACTCCCCGGCGGGCCGGCGGCGGGCGATGATGCGTGGCTGATACGTGGTCGCGGCCGGGTCGCGGGGTTCGCGGGCATCATGGAGGGGTGTGTGCGCGCCTTCTCCTTCGCCCGGTGCGGTGACCGTGCCCGGTCCCGGCACGGCCGGTCCTTCCGCCGCGCCCGTCACGGTGCTGCTCGTGGAGGACGACGAGGTCATCCGCCGGGCCGTGGCCATGGCGCTGGAGCGCTACGGCTACCGTGTGGACGTGGCCGCCGACGGCCTGGCGGGTCTTGAGGCGCAGCGCGCGCGGCGGCACGACGTGCTGCTGTTCGACGTGATGCTGCCGGGCCTGGACGGGATCGGGCTGTGCCGCAGGGTGCGCGAGACCAGCCTGGCGCCGATCCTGATGATGTCCGCGCGGGGCGACGCGCTGGACGTGGTCGCGGGGCTGGAGGCGGGGGCCGACGACTACGTCGTCAAGCCGGTCGACACCCCCGTACTGGTGGCCCGGATCCGCGCGCTGCTGCGGCGGGCCGCGTTCGGCCCGCCCGAGCCCGGCGCGCCCGAGCCCGCGGAGGAGGAACGGCCGGGCGCCCGGCTGTCGTTCGGCGACGTGACGATCGACACCGCGGGCCTTGAGGTCTGCCGCGCGGGCGCGCCCGTGGCCCTCGCGCCGACCGAGCTGCGGCTGCTGCTGGAGTTCGCGGCGCACCCCGGGATCGTGCTGGACCGCGGGACGCTGCTGCGGAACGTCTGGGACTACGGCTGGGACGGCGACAGCCGCGTCGTGGACCTGTGCGTGCAGCGGCTGCGCAAGAAGATCGGCGCCGACCGGATCGAGACGGTCCGCGGCTTCGGCTATAAGCTGCGGCGCTGACGTGCGCAACTGGCCCTTTCTGCATTGGCGTTCGCTGCGCTGGAAGATCGCCGCCCTGGTGTCCGCGGCCTCCTGCGCGGTCGCCCTGGCCGTCGGGCTGCTGGTCCACGAGCGCACCTACGACCGTTCGATGAACGAGGGCGCGGGCTGGGCCGTCCGCGAGCTGACCACCGTGATCGAGGAGCACCGGCGCACCAAGGACGAGGCCGCCGTGGCCGAGCCCCTCCAGGAAGCGGCGGACCTGCCCCCGGAGCTGCGGCAGCGGATCCGCCCCGGCGAGTACACCACCTGGTACGACGACAGCCACGCGGACCGGCCCTGGATGTGGGCGGCCGGAACGCTCGACGACGGCCGCCCGCTGGCCGTTCGCATCGAGGTGGGCGCCGACCTGCGCAGCCGCCAGGCCCTGGACCGCACCATGCTGCGCGCGGCGCTGGCCGTGCTGGCCGTCGTCGTCCCGCTGTCGCTGCTCGCCGCCGAGCTGCCCAACCGGCGCCTGCGGCGGGTCGCCGCCACCGCGCGGCGGATCGCGGCCGGCGACCTCGACGCCCGGACGGGCGCGCGGGGCAGGCGCGGGGGCGACGAGGTCGCCGGCATCGCCGCGAGCGTCGACGCGATGGCGGACGCGCTGCGCGGCCGGCTGCGCGGCGAGCAGCGCTTCACGGCCGACGTCGCCCACGAGCTGCGAACGCCCCTGGCCGGCCTGGTCACCGCCGCCGAGCTGCTGCCGGAGAGCGAGGCCACCGGCCTGGTCAGGAACCGGGTCGCCGTGCTGCGGAAGCTGGTCGAGGAGCTGCTGGAGATCTCCCGCCTCGACGCGGGCGCGGAGCGCGCCGAGGCGGTGCCCGTCGCGCTCGGCGAGGCGGTCCGCGAGTCGGCCGCCCGCGCGGGCCTGGCCGCCCGGATCACCGTCGACGGGGAGCCCGCCGCCGCCACCGACCCCCGGCGCCTGGACCGGATCGTCACCAACCTGCTGGTCAACGCCCACCGGCACGGGAGCCCGCCGGTGGAGGTCGAGGTGGCCGCGGAACGGGACGGGGCGGCGATCGTGGTGCGCGACCACGGGCCGGGCTTCCCGGCCGAGCTGCTGGCCGACGGGCCGCAGCGCTTCCGCAGCGGAGCGGCGGAGCGCGGCCGGGGCCACGGCCTCGGGCTGACCATCGCCGCGGGCCAGGCGGCGGTCATCGGCGCCGCCCTCACCTTCGCCAACGCCCCCGGCGGCGGCGCCGTCGCCACCCTCCGGCTGCCGGGCGGCCCCGCCTGGGACGAGGGCCGCGCCGGCTGAAACCCGGCCGATACACGACGGAGGGGCGGCCGGGCCCTGGTTCCGGCCGGACGGACACACCGCCCGCCGAGGGTGGTGAACGCGGCAGCCCGCCGCGTTCCCGCCCACCGGAGGTCTCCCTTCCATGCGTGCTCACTCCGCACCCGCGGACCGCCCCCGCCGCCGGCTCGCGCTGCTGACCGGGGCCGTCGCCGCCCTCACCCTGGCCGCCGTCGCCGCCGTCACCGGCCTCACCTCGCCCCCGGACGGGCCGGACGCCAGGCCCGCCCAGGTCCTGACGGGCGAGCAGGCCCGGATAGCCGACGCCCTGCCCTGGCCCGAGGACGGCCAGGCGGCCGTCGAGGCGGAGGGCCTGGGCAGCCTCGGCACGAGCGGCGAGCAGCGCCCGATGCCGATCGCCAGCCTGACGAAGGTGATGACGGCCTGGGTGCTGCTGCGCGGCCACCCGCTCGCCTCCGGCGAGGACGGCCCGGAGATCACCGTCGACGCGACGGCGGCGAACGAGTCCTGGAACCCGGACGAGTCGGCCGTGCCGGTGCGCGAGGGCGACGCGTTCAGCCAGCGCGAGCTGCTGGAGATGATGCTTGTCCCCTCGGGCAACAACATCGCCCGCCTGCTGGCCCGTTGGGACGCCGGAGGCGAGGAGGCGTTCGTCGCCCGCATGAACGAGGCCGCCGAGGAGCTGGGTATGGCCGACACCACCTACACCTCCGCCAGCGGCTACGCGGCCTCGACCGTCAGCACCGCCGCCGACCAGCTGATCCTGGCCCGGCACGCGATGACGGAGCCGGCGTTCCGGGAGGTCGTCGCCACCGAGCGCATCACCGTCCCCGGGAACCCGCGCCGCTTCGACAACACCAACGACCTGCTCGGCGCCGACGGCGTGATCGGCATCAAGACCGGTTCCAGCACCCCGGCCGGCGGCGCCCTGATGTGGGCGGCCCGCGCGCCCGGCGACGGCCCGCTGATCCTCGGCGTCGTCCTCCACCAGGAGGCCGGTACCACCCCCGCGCGGGGCAGCGCCGCGGCGGCGGAGGCCGGCCGGGCCCTGGTCCGCGCCGCCCGCGAGGCCCTGGCCGGGCACCGGGCGGCGTGACCCCTCGGCGCCCAGCACTTGTCACGCGTCACAAGCGCGCCCCGGGCGATTCGGGCAGAGGGCCAAGGACCCGGGCGGCCCCGGGGCGGCACCATATGGGGGCGCGTCCCAACGGCGGGGCGCGGCGCCGAGGGAGGCCCCATGCGACGAAACACCACGGTCACGGCCGTCAGCGCGGCGGCGCTGGCTGCCGTCCTCGGCTGGGGCGCGGGCCCCGGCCACGCCTCGGAGGCGCAGGAGCCCCTGCGCTACGTGGCGATGGGCGACTCGGCCGCCGCCGGGCCGCTGATCCCGGACCAGGTCGACCGGGACTGCCTGCGCTCCGACCGCAACTACCCCTCGGTCGCGGCGGCGGAGCTGGGCGCCGAGCTGACCGACGTGTCCTGCTCGGGCGCCACCCTGGAGGACTTCTCCGGCGGCTCCTCCCCGCAGTACGAGGCGCTGGACGAGTCCACGGACCTGGTGACCGTCACCATCGGCGGCAACGACACCGAGCTGGTCGCCCTGACCCTGGGCTGCGTGAACCTGCTGCCGCCCCCGCTGGGCCGCTCCTGCGCCGACGAGATGACGGCCGGGGGCACCGACCGGGTCGCCGAGGCCATCCGCGCCTGGGAGCCGGCGTTCGGGGAGGCCCTGGCGGAGATCCGGCGGCGGGCCCCGCACGCGCGGATCCTCGTGGCCGGCTACGGCACCTACCTGCGGGACGGCGGCTGCTGGCCCGCGCAGCCCATCTGGTCCCGGGACGCCGACTACGTCCAGGGCTCGGTCGACGCGCTGAACGACGCCCTGCGCCGCCAGGCCGAGGCGCACGGCGCCGGCTACGTGGACCTGGCCGCCGTCAGCGTCGGCCACGACACCTGCGCCCCGGCCGGGGAGCGGTACCTGGAGGGCCTGGTGGCCGTCAGCCCCGCCGCCCCGCTGCACCCCAACGCCCGCGGCATGGCCGCCTTCGGCGCCGAGGTCGCCCGGGCCGCCCGCGGCTGAGCCCCGGGCGTTGCCCCTCCCGCGAGCGCTGCCCGGGCCCGGCGGCGGGTTACGATCTGCCGTCGTTGCCCGGGTGAAGCGTGTCGCGGTGGGGGTGGGTGGTGGGGGAACTCCCGCACGTCAGGGTGCCGGTGGGGCGGGAGGCGGAGCGCTGGGTGACGGGGCGGGGGCGCCGGCGGGTCCTGCTCGTCGTGCACAACGTCACCTCCGCCACCCGCCTGCTGGACGTCCTGCCGCTGTTCGCGGACGACGGGCGCGTGCAGTTGCTGGCGACCTGCACGGGGTCCTCGCCCTTCCCGGACGGCGTGCCGCGGCTGCTGGAGTCGGCCGGGCTGCCCGTGCTGCCGTGGCGGCAGGCGGTGCGCACCCCGGTCGACCTCGCGGTCGCGGCCAGCTACGGCGGTCAACTCCATGCGATACGGGGCAAGTTGGCCGTTCTCTCGCACGGCGCCGGATACAATAAGAAGCTGGCGCCAGCGGCCAGCGGCCAGCGGCCAGCGGCCAGCGGCCAGCGGCCAGCGGCCAGCGGCCAGCGGCCAGCGGCCAGCGGCCAGCGGCCAGCGGCCCGGCCTTCGGTCTCGGTCCCGAGTGGCTGCTGCACGACGGTGAGCCGATAGCCGCCGCCACTGTCCTGTCCCACCCCGAGCAGCTTGACCGCCTGCGGGCCGCCTGTCCGCCGGCCGCCCTCACCGCCGTGCTGGCCGGCGACCCCTGCTACGACCGCCTCCTCGCCGCGCTGCCCTACCGCGAGCGGTTCCGCCGCGCGCTGGGCGTGGCACGGGGCCAGCGCCTGGTCCTGGTCACCTCCACCTGGGGCGGCGCCTCGCTGCTGGGCCGGAGCGAGCCGCAGGGCCCCGACGCCCCGCCGGGACTCCTGCCCCGGCTGACGGCCGAGCTGTCCGCCGACGAGTACCGGACGGCGGCCGTTCTGCACCCCAACGTCTGGCACGGGCACGGCCCCGGCCAGGTGCGGGCCTGGCTGGACGGGGCGCGCCGGGCCGGGCTGCTGCTGATCCCGCCGCTGGAGGGGTGGCGGCAGGCACTGATCGCGGCGGACTGCGTGATCGGGGACCACGGCTCGGTGACCTTCTACGCCGCCGCGCTCGGCCGCCCCGTGCTGCTGGCGGCCTTCCCCGACCCGGACGCCGGCGCCGACCTCGACCCGGCCTCCCCGGTGGCCGCGCTGGGGCGGCACGCACCCCGGCTGAACGCGGCCGGGAGCCTCCGGGCACAGATCGAACGGGCCGTCTCCGCGCACGACCCCGCCCGCCACGCCGGGCCGCGGGAGCTGGTCACCTCGGCCCCGGGCGGCTCGGCGGCCCTGCTGCGCGCGCTGTTCTACCGGCTGATCGGCATCCCCGAGCCGGCCGGGAGCCCGGCGCTCCTGGACCGCCTCCTCCCGCCCCGCCCGGAGCCGGCCCCGCGCACCGCGCCGCTGCGCGTGCTGACCCGCCCGGCCGCCGGGCCGCTCCCGGCGGTCGCGGTCAAGCGGTTCGCGGGACCGCCGTTCGAGCCGGAGGCCGCCGGGTTCGAGGAGGCGCACACGGCCGTTCACGAGGACACCCGCGACCTCGCCGCCCTGGCGGTCGCCGACCTCGTGCTGCGCGGCCCCGGGGAGGACGAGGCGGGCCCGGCCGGGCCGCCGGAGGCGTGGACGGCGGAGGTGCTGGAACGCCACCCCGGCTGCGCCCTCGCCGCCTGGATCACCGGCCCCGACCGCTGCCTGGCCCGGCCGCGCGGCGGGGGAACGCTCCGCCTGACCGCCGCCCCGGACGCCTCGGGCCGCCCCGACCTGTGCGACCCCGCGGCCTACGCCTCGGCCCTCTACGCCTGGCTGTCCGGCGGCGGGGACCTCTCCCGCCTCGCCGCGGAGGGCCTGACCGTGCTCACCGGAGGGACCGGCCACCACGTCCGCGTGGAGCCGGGCCCGTAGGGGGCCCGGGACCGGGCCGTGACCGAGGGCCGGGCGCGCCGCGGCCCCCGGCTAGGGGCCGTCGCCGCCGAGCCGCGCCAGGCGGTCCTCCACCCGCGCGGCGGCGGCGAGTTCGCCCGTGCGCTCGTACAGCTTCCGGGCGGTGCGCAGGAACGCGGCCTCCCCCTCCGCGTCGCCCAGGTCCCGCGCGCAGCGGGCCCGCAGCAGCGCGGCCTCGGCCTGCGGGAGCCAGGCGCCCTCGGCCGACAGCACCTCAAGGGCCTCGTCCAGCGGGGCGCGGGCGGCCCCGGGGTCGCCCGCGTCGAGCAGCGTCTCCCCCAGAGCGGTGCGCACCCGGGCCCCGTTGTAGGGGTCGGGCACCTCCAGCGCGCCGAAGAGGGCCAGGGCCTCGAGGAGCCGGCGGACGGCCTCCGTCAGCCGCCCGTCGCCGCGCAGGGCCCGGCCGGTGTGGAACGCCAGCAGGGCCGTGGCGCGCGGCACGTCACGCGCGCCCTCCTCGTCGGGGGCGATCAGGCCGAGCGTTTCCCGGGCCCGCGCGAACGCGGCCTCCGCCTCGGCCCAGCGCCACTGGCGCAGCCGCAGCAGCCCCAGCGTTTCCTCGGCCGTGGCCTGGCCGCGGCGGTGCCCGGCGCGCCGGTCGGCCTCGGCCGCGTCCCGGAGCTGCTCCTCGGCCTCCTCCGTCCGCCCCAGGCCCATGAGGGCGAAGGCGTGCTGCACCCGCATCCGGCCCTCGGCGCGGGCGTCGCCGAAGTCCTCGGCGGCACGGCGGGCGGCGGCGACGCCGCGGGCGTGGGTGTCCGCCTGCTGCTGGTGGAAGCCGAGCTTGAGGTGCAGGCTCCACGTGGCCTCGCAGAGCTGCCAGACGAGGCCGTCGGAACCCTGCTCCTCGGCCGCGCGGACGGCCTCGGCCAGGTTCTCGCGCTCGCGCCGCAGCCAGGCGAGGGCCGGGGCCACCGGGCGCGGCGGGGCGCCGGGCGGCGGCGGGCCCGGGAAGGCCGGGCCCAGGCGCCAGCGGCCCGGGAGCACGGCCGCGTCGGCCTCCGCCGCCCGGCGCAGGAACCAGCGCGCCATCCGGCCGGTTGCGCGGGCGAGTTCGGCGGGGCTCTCCTCGCGCGCGGCCTGCCGGGCGGCGTGGCGGCGCACCGCGTCGTGGAAGCGGTAGCGCTCCTCGGCCACCTCCTCCAGCAGGTGGACCCGGGCCAGCTCCTCCAGGAGCGCGCGAGCCTGGTCCTCCTCGGCCGGGCTCGCCTCGGGACCGGCCGCCGGGCCCGCCGCCGCGGCGGCGGCGCCGACCGGGATCTGCGGCCAGGGGCGCTGCCCCAGCAGCCGGTAGAGGCGGGCGGCGGGCGGGCTCAGCTCGCGGTAGGAGAGGTGGGTGGCGAGGAGGACGGGGTCTCGTCCGTCCGGTTCCTCCTCTCCGCTGAACGCCCCGTTCTCCGGGGAGAGTTCGCGCACGATGCGCTCCCAGCTCAGGTGCTCGCGCTCCGCCGCGCGGGCGCCGGTGGCGCACAGGGCGAGCGGGACGCCCGCGCAGGAGCGGGCGACGGCGGCCACGTGCGCGGGCTGCCGCGCCACGCGCTCAGGGCCGGCGATCCGCGCGAGGAGGCGCACGGCGTCGGCGTCCTCCAGCGGCCCGAGCGGAACGAGGCGGGCGCCGTGGTCGCGCACCAGCTCCGGCAGCCGGTACCGGCTGGTGACCAGGACCAGCGAGCCGGAGGAGGCGGTCAGCAGGGGAACGACCTGAGCGGCGGAGTGGGCGTTGTCCAGGAGAACGAGCAGCCGCCGCCCGGCGGTCAGGTCCCGGTAGCGGTCCACCTGGCGCCGCTCCTCCCCCGGCACCGCCCCGTCCGCGAGTCCCAGCGCGGGCAGGAAGCGGCCCAGGATCTCGGAGGGCGAGGCGGCGGTGGCCGCGGAGGCGCCGCGCAGGTCGGCGTAGAGCTGCCCGTCGGGGTAGCGCCCGGCCAGGGCGTGGGCGGCGTGCACGGCGGTGGCGGTCTTGCCGATGCCCCCGGGGCCCAGCAGCACGACGACGCGCGGGCCGCCCGGGGCGGCGGCCCCCGCGTCCGCCAGGGCGGTCAGGGTGTCCAGCACGCCCTCGCGGTCGGTGAACGCCGGGGTGCCGGGCGGCAGGAGGCGGGGCCGGGCGAGCGCGCGGCGGGCCTCGCGCTCGCGGTCCTCGACGACTCCGGCGGAGTCCCGCAGCCAGCCCTCCAGGTCGCGGGCGAACTCCGGGTCCTGGCCTGCCAGTTCGAGCAGGCGGCGGGCCAGCTCGCGGCGCTCCTCGGCGGTCTCCGGCAGCACCGGCTCCCCGTCCCCGGGGCCGCCCTCGCCGTCCTCCCCATCCCGCCGCCACAGCCGCCGCGCGAGCCCGGCGAGCGCCTCGGAGGCCCGGCGGCCGAACTCGCCCGTGGCGCCCGCCACGACGTCCGACGTGACCGACTCCACGGCCGCCAGTACCGCGGCCGTCGTCAGCAGCTCCACCCGCCCGCCCTCCCCGCCTCGACCGTCCCAAGTACGGTAGCCCACCAGGGCATTCGGGCCCGGCGCGTCGGCCGGGGACCCGCCGACCGGCGCGCCGGGGGCGCCCCGAGGCCGGAATCGGCGGCACGGGCGTCCGTTGACACCTCATCCGCCCCACCCATACCGTCGATACGCGCTTCGGACGGCGTCTCCTTCGTGGAAAGGAAGTTCCCCTCATGGCTCTCCTCCGCACCGCCGGCCTCGTGCTGGCCGCCACCGGCGCCGCGCACTTCGCCGCCCCGAAGGCCTTCGAGCCCATCTCCCGGCTGCCGTTCCCCCGGAACACGGGCGCCTGGATCAAGCGCAACGGCGCCACCGAGCTGGCCCTGGGCGTCGGCCTGACCGTGGAGCGCACCCGCAAGGCGGCCCTCGTCGGCACGGCCCTCTACACCGCCTGGCTGGGCGCCCGCACCGCGTACCACCTCCGCTCCGCCTGAGCCCGCTCCGCGTCGAAAACGCCGCACCCCGGTCACCGCGGGGCCGCGTCCGGGCGGGCCGGGTCCGGTGGTCTCGATGCCGGACCCTGCGCTGCCCGGCGGCGCGGGCGGTGTCGTCGATGAGGGCCGCCAGGTCCCCGACGCCAGGTCCCCGAAGAGGTGCGGGGGCTTCCCCGGGCGCCCGGCGTGGGAACGCCCGCCGCCCGCGCGGGAACGGCGTCGGCGGCGCGGGCGCAAGGGAGAAGAAGGGGAAACGCCGGAAGTGCGGGCGTAACGAGAGCGGTGGCGGCCGTCGGCGGCGACAGAGCGCGCCGGCCACGCGCAGCAGGTCGATGTGCGGCCCGCGCCACAACCGGAAAGGGGGCCCGGGGGCGGATGTCCGGGCCGCGGCGGGACACGCGGCCGTCACTGTCGTCTCCGCCCGGCGGCGCCGAGGCGCCGCGCGTGATCACGTCCGGCGGTTCCCGGAGCCCGGCACCGCGGAGGGCTCCGTATTCCCGTTCTCTGATTCCCGCTCCCGCATTCCCGCTCCCGCATTCCCGCCCGCCGGGCCCTCCCCCGCGCGCGGGGGTCCGGGGTATCGTCCCGCGGACCGGCCGCCACGCGCGGGGCGCGGGCGAGCGGGCCGGGAAGGAGCCACCGGGATGACGCGTGCCACCAACGCCACGCCGCACGTGGGCGGGGTCGCCCTGCACCAGACCCTGATCACCGAGCTGCCGCGGCTGACGGCCGAGCTGACCCGCCACCTGGCCCGGACCCTGCCCGACTACGCCCGGCTGCCCGCCGAACAGCTGCACGGGGACGTTCAGGCCGCCGTCCGCTCGACGCTGCGGATGCTGGCCGAGATCCTGCGCACGGGACGGCCGCCCTCGGAGGAGCACCTGGAGTTCGTGCGCTCCTCCGCGGCGCGGCGGGCGGAGGAGGGGCTGCCCCTGGACGCGGTGATCAATGCCTACCACGTCGGCGCCGCGGCCTGCCTGGACTCCCTCACCCGCGAGGCCGGGGGCGAGGACCTGCGGGACGTGGTGGCGTTGCAGCGCGCGATGTTCCACCACCTGGGGCAGATCACGGCCGCCGTCGCCGCCGGGTACCTGGACGAGCGCAGCGCCGAGCACAGCGAGTACCACGCGGCCCGGGACTCCCTGCTCTCCGCGCTGCTGGAGGGCGGCGACCCCAGCCCGCACGCCGCCCGCGCCGGGATCTCCCTGCCCGCCGCCTACGTGGCCCTGGCCCTGACCGTCAGCCCGCACCCGGACGAGCAACGCCCGCACACCGACCCGGCGATCGCGGCCCGCCGCAAGCTGCGCCGGCTGCGCGCCGAGCTGGACCGCAGGGTGGGGCGCGGGGCGCTGCTGCGCCTGACCGCGGACCAGGGGCTGGCGCTGGTGCCGGTCCCGCACGAGCGCGAGGACCCGGAGGACCCGGACGGGTGGCCGCGCCTGACGGGCCTGGTCGCGGGCCTGGCCGACGCCTGCGGGGCGCCGATCGTGGCCGGGGCGCAGCCCTGCGCGCCCCCGGGGGTGCCCGCCGCCGCGCGCCTGGCGCACGAGCTGCGCGACCTGGCGCTCATCGCCGGCCGTCCGCCGGGCGTCTACCGGCTGGCCGACCTGTTCCTGGAGCACCAGCTCAGCCGTCCCGGGCCCGCGCAGAACCACCTCGCCGCCCTGCTGGCGCCGGTCGCCCAGCGGGAGGACCTGCTGGCCACGCTGCGGGCGTTCCTCGGCTCGGGGCTCAACCGCCGCCGCACGGCGACCCTCCTGGGCGTCCACCCCAACACCGTGGACTACCGGCTGGGGCGGGTCTGCGCCCTCACCGGCCAGGACACCTCGGCCGGGACGGGTCTGCTCGTGCTGCGCGCGGCCGTCCTCGCCCACGACACCGCCGGGCGGCGGGGCACGGGCGAGGAGGCCGCGGAGGCGTGAATCGCCGGCCGGCGCGGGACCGAGCCGTCAGGCCGCGCAGTTGGCCGCGCGGTACTCCTGGATGGTCTCGCTGGGCCGGGGCGCGGGGCACAGGAACTGCTCGTAGCGGGTGTCGTTGTCGACGTACCGCTTCAGCCAGGCCACGGTGTACCGCGCGATGGTCGGGTCGAAGCGGGCGGGCGTGGCGTGGACGGCGTCGTTCAGCTCCAGGTAGGCCCGCTCGTCCGCGCCGTGGCTGGCGTAGAACCGCTCGGAGTGCTGGGCGACCCCGGCGGTCGTGTCGTTCTCGGCGCCGACGATGAGGGTCGGCACGGTGGTGTTCGACCAGCTCTTCCACGTGTGCCACGGGGTCAGCGGGACGGCGGCCCGGAGCTCGGGGCGCAGGAAGGAGGCGCGCAGCGCGCCGCCGCCGCCCATCGAGTGCCCGGCGACGGCGAGGCGTTCGGGGTCGATCCGGTCGCGGACGGAGCTGCGCTCGGTGAGGAAGTCGAGCGCGTCCAGGAGCTGGCTGCCGCGGGAGTCGGGCCAGTTGAGCCAGGTGTTCTCCACGTCGATGGTGAAGACCACGAAGCCGTGCGAGGCGAGCGTGCGGCCGTACCAGGCGATGGAGTTCTGCCGCGCGGTGAAGCCCGGGGAGACGGCCACGGCGCCGAAGGTGCCCTGGCTGGTGTCGGTGGGGTAGTAGATGGTGCCGCCGTCGAAGGTGCGCTGGTCGGGCACGGTCACCGTGGCGTACTCGAACGGCCCCTCCTGCGCCGACAGGGCCTCGGCCGTCGGGGCGGGGCCGCGGCGGAACTCGCCGGCCACGGCGGTCTCCACCGCGGAGGCCGAGCCGGAGAGCGCCGGCAGGGTCCCGGCGCCGAGCAGGACCGCCCCCGCGAGCAGGGCGCCCCCGGCGAGCTTCATCCGCGCACGGCGGGCCGGGCGTTCGGGGCGACGGCGCATGGGGGGCTCCTGGGGGTGAGGGAACGGCGGCGGGACGCGGAGTCCCCACATGCTGCCGCCGCGGCGCGCGTTCGCCCCTTGGCCTGTTGTCCGAATCGGACGCGGCGCGCTTGTGACGCTTCACAAGGAAGGCGCGCCGCGCGGCGGTCGCGCCGGGGCGACCGGCTCGCGCGGCGGCGCCCGCGACCGGCGTTGAACGAAAAGCGTCTCTCCGCGATCGCGGATGCCCGGAATTCTTTCCGTACAGGAGCTCGCCGACCGGCTGTTGCCGCACGGAACGCCCGCCCCCGCGCTCTCTTCGCACGGCTTTTCCCGTGGGGGGCGCGAATTTCGACGCCCCGGCGAGCAGATCTTTGTATTAGCGGGCGCTGTGGGCCGTGTGGGGGACAGGGAGGCGATAGGTTGAGAAAGGGCCCCGGCGTCGCCGTCGGAAGCAGCCGGGGCCCCATTCTGTCCGCCCGAGACTGAGGAATATCCGATGCCCGAACGTCATTTCACGCAGGAGGTCGCCGCCTCCAGCGCGTTTCAGGACTGTATCACCGGGCCGGGCGCCGCCCGGCGGCGCGAAGTGCTGAGTGCGGTGCGAATTTCGCTGCCCCTGGGCGTGCTGTTCACCCTCCCTCTGGCGCTCGCCCTCGTGGCGACCGGGGAATGGCACGAGCCCGAGGGGCTTTTCCTGGTCGGTGCGATGCTGGCGGCCGGGCGGCCGGCCCACTGCTCCTACCTGCGGGTGTGCCACCTCTGACAAGCGGGCGCCCCGCCGGCGGCCGGAGCCGGCGGGGCGCCCGGGGGGGCAGGCCCGCCGGGCCGGGCCGCGAGGGCGCGGGCGGCGGCGGGCGTGCGGAATCCGAGCGGACCCGGGGAGAAATTCCGTCACTGTCGGAGGGGCTTCGTTGTGCCGGTGAGTGAGCAGGGCGTCAAGGGGTGCGAGAACTGCGGCGCCGAGCTGGTGCAGCGCCGGGGCCCGGGCCGCAGGCGGCGGTACTGCGACGCCCGCTGCCGGCGCGAGGCCCAGCGCGCCCGGGAGGGCCGGGACCGGCCCAGGCCGCTGCTGGCCCAGCGTATCGCCGAGGACATCCAGGAGGCCGCGGCCCTGCTGGTGCGGGCCGAGTACGGGCGGCGGGACCTCGGGGCGCTGCTGGGCCTGGCGCACGGCCTCTCCCGTGACATCGACGCCTACGTGGCCGCGGCGGTGCTCGACGCCCGGCACGGGGGCACCAAGTGGGAGGCGGTGGCCGAGGCCGCTCGGGTCAGCGTGGCCACGGCCCGCTCCAAGTGGCGCCACAGCGCGGTGGAACGCCTGCTGCGGGCCCGCGCGGGAGAGCGCGCGCCCGAGGTGGCCCCGGCGAGCCCCGCGGGCGGCGGGGCCGGGCGGCTGCTGGTCTCCGCGTTCTTCCACCTCGTGCGCGAGAGCGGCATGCCGCGGCCGGAGCTGGCCCGGCGCCTGGGCGTCTCGCCCTCCCACCTCTCGCGCACCCTCGCCGGCCACCGCCTGCCCGGCTGGGACATGACCTGCTCGCTGGCGCTGGAACTGGGCACCCAGCCCGCCGAGTTGCGGGTGCTCTGGGAGAGCGCGCACGGCCTGAGCGCCCCCGCGGTCCCCTCGATCCCGCAGGCCGCGGCGGCCCTGCACGCCGCGCTGCGCGGGCTGCACCTGGCCGCCGGGCGCCCCACCCCCCAGGAGGTGCGCCGCCGCTCGGAGGGGGCGCTCGGCGCCGAGTTGGTGGAGGACGCGCTGGCCGGGCGCCTGGTGCCGCCCTGGGAGCGGCTGGCCGCGCTGGTCTCCGCCCTGGGGGGAACGCCCGCCCACTACCGTCCGCTGTGGGAGGGCGTTCACGACAGCGCGGTCCGCACCCAGGGGCGCGCGGCCGAGGCGGAAGGGCCCCGGCGCGGCGGCCCGGAGGACGGGAGCTGCGATGGCCACCCCTGACGGCCGCGCCCGAACGGGCCAGGGGCGGGCGGATGTCGCCCCGGGGCAGCCGCGGGTGCGGATGCCCTCGACGTTCACCGCCTTCTGCCTGCTGCACCACCGCGACTACCTGCGCTACTGCCGCGCCCGCCTCCCCACCGGCTGCCCCGCCGAGCCCGTGGTCGAGGGCGCGCTCGGCGACCTGGCCACCCAGTGGCCCGCCGTGCTGAGCAGCCCCCGCGTGGAGGCCGCCGCCTGGAGCGTGCTGCGCGGCCACGTGGCGCGGGCCGCCGCCCGGCGCCCGTGCCGCGGCGGCGCGAACGGCGACCTGCTGCACCGCCTCCTCCCCGCGCCCGAGGCCGACGCGGTGGTGCTCTGCCGCCGGCTCTCCCTGGACCGGGCGCGGGCCGCGGAGCTGATGGGCATCTCTCCCTGGGAGGCCACCTGCCGCCTGCTGCGCGCCGAACGCGCCCTGCCGCCGGACGTTCTGCGCCGCCTCCCGCGCGCCGGCGCCTGAGCCCCGCCCCCGGGAGAGCCGCCGCGCCACGGCGCGCCAGGCGCACGCCGTCTCCACGCCAGGGCCCGAACGCTTCGGCGGCGCGCGTTTCGCAACCGACCCTCCCCCCGATCTGCCTGAGATCCGCCCCCCGGGAGTCCTAGCATGAGGAACCGCCGCACATCCGCGGCGTTTTTCCCCCTCCCCGACCAGGTAGGCGCCACTGCATGGGCATGGACAGGACTCAGCCCGGATTCCCCACCCTCGACCTGAACGTCCCGAGCGTCGCGCGCATGTACGACTACCTGCTGGGGGGCAAGGACCACTACGCCGCGGACCGCCTGGCCTGCGCGGAATTACTCGGCCTGGCCCCGGGGATCAGGGCCGCCGTGCTGCACCAGCGGCGCTTTCTCGAACGCGCCGTCCGCCACCTCGCCGCCGAGGCGGGCGTGCGGCAGTTCATCGTCTTCGGGGCCGGAATTCCCGCCCGGCACAACAACGTCCACGAGATCGCGCAGGAGGCCGAGCCGCGGGCCCGCGTGGTGTACGTGGACAACGACCCGGTCGTGGCCGCCTTCGGACGCAAGTACCTGGAGCGCGGCGAGCGCGTGGCGGCCCTGCGCGCCGACCTCCGCCGGCCCGGGGAGGTCTTCGCGCATCCCCGCTTCCGGGAGCGCATCGACGTGGAGCTTCCGGCCGCGGTGCTGCTGGTCTCGGTGCTGCACTGCCTGCCGGGGCCCGAGGGCCCGCGCGAGGTGGTCGACGCGCTGCTGGACCGGCTCGCCCCGGGCAGCTTCGCCGCGATCAGCCAGCTCGCCTCCGCGCGGGAACGCACGCGGGAGCGCGTGACGCGGTTCATGCGGGAGACGGCCGCCGAGGGCTTCGGGGACGTGCGCGCCCCCGAGGAGGTGGCGGCGTTCTTCGGGAGGCTGCGCGTGCTGCCGCCCGGCCTGGGGGACGTGGCCGGATGGCGGCCCGACTCCGACCTGCTGCCGCGGCAGTGCGGGGGGCGGTCCGGCGAGGACCTCGTGGAGTTCGGCGGGGTCGGGCGCCTGCCCTGAACGGCCGGGGCGGGGGCCTCAGGCGTAGAGGGAGGCCGCCCGCTCCAGCTTCGCCAGGGTCTCCTCCCGGGAGAGCGCCTCGACGCAGAGCAAGTCCAGGGCCCCGCGGTAGACCTCGGTCTCCTTCTCGCCGTCGAGGTAGTGGGCGCCGGTGTGGTGCTCCAGGTACACGATGTCGGGGAGGCCGTCCTTGGGGAAACGCAGCAGCGTCACCGGGTGGTTGAGCCGGGCGCCCGAGCTGCCCGCGGTGAACGGGACGACCTGCAGCAGGACGTTGGGCAGCCCGGCCAGCCGAATCAGGTGCCGCACCTGACCGGCCATCACGGCGTTGGAGCCCACCTCGCGCCGCAGGACCGACTCGTCGATCAGCGCCCAGACCTCCAAGGCCCCGCTGGTGACGAGCTGTTGGCGTTCGCTGCGCAGGGCCACCCGGGCGGCGACCTCCTCCAGATCGGCGTGCGGCAGGCCGGAGCACATGACCATCCGCGCGTACTCCTCGGTCTGGAAGAGGCCGGGCACGCCAAGGGGTTCATAGGTGCGCACGGCGAAGGCGTGGGTCTCCAGGTCCAGCAGCAGCCGCACCCACTCGGCGGCCACGTCCCCGTAGCGGTGCCACCACCCCGGCTCGCCGGCCCGCGCGACCAGGTCCCTGGCCTCGGCGAACAGCGCCTCCCCCCGTACCTCGTAGGCTTGCAGCAGCCGGACCGCCTCGTCCGTGCTCGGCAGCCGCCCCTCGGGGTTCTCGAGCCGGCGGATCCGCGCGGGCGAGCAGCCGGCCGCCGCCGCGGCCCCATCGACGCTCAACCCCCGTTCGACGCGCCTCCTCTGGAGGAAGGCGGCGACCTTCCAGCGGGAGACCGTCAGGCGGAACGGGGGCGTGAGCAGGCTGACGAGGGACGGGCGGCGCTCCGGCTCGGGGGCCATGCGGAAAGACCTCTCCTATGAGGACTCGATAGGCCTACCAGTATTCCACCCCGGGAACGCGCCCCGGCCCCGGGAGCATCAGGGTGCTCAGCCGAACAGAAAGTCGAAATCCCCCTCCCTGACTCCCACAAGAAACGCCTCCATCTCCGCTTTCGTATAGACGAGCGCGGGCCCTTGCGGATAGCGGGAGTTGCGCACCGCGGCGCCGCCATCTGCGAGAAGGGCCACCTCCACGCAGTTTCCCTCGGCCGTGCTGGCGCGGCACTTGCGCCACACCACTCCCCGGAGCTGATCCGCCCCGACACCGTTCCTCAGACTGTCCATACCGAGCATTTCTCCGGGAAACGCTGGGGCTAACTCACTTACCGGTGAGTAAATGCGGCGCATGGGCGCCCGCCGCCGCGCGCACCGCGGAGGAACACGCCCCGCCCGGTCGCCGCTCTCGGTAATGTCACCCACCGGCCATTCCGCACCGCAGCACGGGGAGTTGACGCATGGCAAGCCACCGGGCCGCCGGGTCCGCCCCCGAACTCGGCCCGTACGCACCGGCATTCACCGCCACCTGCTATCCGCCCTCCCCCCGGCACCTGGCCGCGGCCCGCCGCTTCGCGCTGCGCACCGCGCACGAGTGGGGCCTGGCCGCCGTCGCGGACGCCGCCGTCTGCGTGGTCAGCGAGCTGATGGCCAACGCCATCGCCGCGGTCTCCCCCGCCCCCGGCGGCGCGCCCGAGCCTCCCGGCGCCGTCTGGCTCTCGCTGGCGCGCCCGCGCGACGGCCTGCTGTGCGTCGTCCACGACCCGGCCACCTCCGGCGGCCCCGCGCCCTCCCGGCCGGGCCCCGGGGAGGAGTCGGGGCGCGGCCTGCTGATCGTCGCCGCCCTCAGCGAGGAGTGGGGCTGGCACCGCGACCAGGGCACCACCGTCTGGGCACGCATCCGCTGCCCCTGACGTTCGGATGGGGGCGCCTCCCCCGGTCGACTCGCCCGCCGGCGCGGCCGAGACGGCGGCCCCGTCGTTGCCCAGGATCGCCCGGTGCAGCCGGAGCAGGCCGGGGCCGGGCTCCCCCCGAGGTCGCGGGCCAGGCGGCGGCGGTGGCGCTCGAAGGCCCGCAGCGCGTCCTCGCGGAAGCCGGTGCGGTAGAGGGCGATCAGGTAGCGGGACTGCACCGCCTCGTCGTAGCGCTGCCGCTCCGCAAGGGCGCTGAGGTCGTGCAGGACCTCGTACGCGCGGCCGGCGCGCAGGGCGGCCACGATGCGCTGGACGCGGGCGAAGGTGCGGGAGACCGACAGCCGGGCGGCCTCGGCGTCGAGGCGGGCCCCGCGGGCGGCCGGCTCGGCCAGGTCGGCGGCCCAGGGCACGATGACCTGCGCGGAGACGGTGACCAGGCCGAGGACAGCGAACCCTGCGGTCAGGGCGCGCTGGCGGGTGGGGCGGGGCCTGGGGAGCGGGCATGCCCCGGAGTGTCGGGGCGGGCGGCGCGGGGCGTCGAAGGGCGGTGAGCGGGGCGGGGGCGCGACGTGAGGGCCCCCGGCCCTCCCGCCGGGGGCCGGCGAGGGGGGCCGGGGGCCCGGTGGGGGCTGGGTCAGCCCAGGGCGCGCAGGAGGTCGTTGCACGCCTGCTCGCACAGGCGGCACATCTCCGCGCAGACGCGGCAGTGCTCGTGCATGCCCGCGTGCCGGGCGCACTCGTCGCCGCAGGAGCGGCAGGCCATGGCGCACGCCTCGAGCTGGGCGCGGGTGAGGTTGGCGTCGTAGCCGGTGTGGCGGGAGAGCATCCGGCCGGTGGCCTCGCAGATGTCGGCGCAGTCGGCGTTGGTGCGGATGCAGGCGCGCAGCTCGGCGATGCGCTCCTCGGAGAGGCAGGCGTCGGCGCAGGCGGTACAGGTCTGGGCGCAGGAGAAGCAGGCCTCGATGCAGCGGGCCAGGGCCTCGCGGTCCACGCCGCCGAGGTCGGCGGGGTAGGAGTCCAGCATGTCCATCACGGGGGCGCTCACGGGCGGGTCCTTTCGTCGTCGTTCCGGCCGGGCCGGGCCGGTGGGGGCCGGATCAACGTGACACGAGCGCCGCGCGGGCGGACCCGGAGGCGCGCGCGAGCGCCCCCTCGGGCCGCGCGGCGCCGCCGCAACGGCCTAAGGCTCTGTGCTAGCGGGGCGCGGACCGCGCGGCGGTGACCCGCAGCAGGGCGGCCAGCGAGCGCAGCGACTCCTCGGCGAGGTCGGCCGGGGAGGGGCGCACCTGCCGGATGACGCCGCGCCGGGTGAGCGCGGCGCCGCGCCGCCCGGCGGCCCCGATCGCCAGCCGCGCCCACAACAGGCTGGGGCGGCACAGCACTTGAGAGACGTCGGGGGCCGTCTCCAGCACCCGGTGGGCCTCCGCCAGCGTGGCGGCGGCCCGGCCGTGGGCCCGGGCGAGGACGGCCCGCACGCCCGCCGTGTCCCGGCCGTCCTCCAGGTCGGCGCGGGTGACCCCGCAGCGCAGCAGCTCCGAGCGGGGGATCGTCAGCATCCCGCGCCGCAGGTCGGCGGCCAGGTCGGCGAGGTCGTCGGCGCGCTGCACGGCGTCCGCGACCGGGCGCAGCCGCGCGGCCTCCGCGCGGGGGTCGGCGGGGCTGCCGCAGACGGCCAGGGTCATCCGCAGCAGGGGCAGCACGACGCCGTCGAGGTGGTCCTCGTGGTCCTGCTCGGTGGCGTACCCCGTGAGCGGGAAACGCCCGGCCTGGCACGCGAGGTACTCGCGCACGTCGGGGTGGGCCAGGCCGCACGCGGCCACGGTGTGGAGGAACGCCCGCAGTGACGGGGCGTCCGCGCGGCCGGTCTCCAGGCCGGTGCGGACCCGGTCGGCCCAGGCGTGGTAGCGGGCGGGGTCCTGGCGGTGGGCGGGGAGGTCGGCCAGGGAGTCGGCCTCGATGCCGAAGGCGGCCACGGCCAGGACGTGGGGCTGCCAGCCGGGCGGGCACAGCAGCCGCAGCGCGGGGTAGAAGGCCGGGTAGCGGCGGGCCGTGAGGCGGGCGGCGGCGGCGTAGTCCCCCGCGGGCCGGCCGCCGGGGACCCCGGCCAGGCGCAGCGTCACCCGCCAGGGCGTGAGGGGCGGGGCGTTCACGACGGCGGCTCCGCGCGGGCCGCCGGGCCGGGCGGCCCTCCGCCGAGGCGCTCGCGGGCGAAGCGCGCCGTCGACCACAGGCCGTCCACGAGGGCGGCGGCGAAGTGGGCGGCGACCGCGCCGGGCAGGGTGAGCGCGACGGAGAGGCCGGGCACCGGGGCGGGGGCCGGGGGCGTCGAGGGGCCGGCGCCGGGCGGGGCCCCGGCGGACGGATCGGCGGACGTTGCTGGCGCCTCCTCCTCCACCCCGCCGAAGCGGCGGCGCCGCTGCGCGTACAGGTCGAGGGCGCCCCGGAAGTGCGCCGCGCGGAAGTCGGGCCACAGCACGTCGAGGAAGATCAGCTCGGCGTAGGCGCAGTGCCACAGCAGGAAGTTGGACAGGCGGCACTCCCCGCCCGTGCGGATGAGGGCGTCCACGTCCGGAAGTTCTGGGTGGCGCATGGCGCCGGTGAGCAGCTCGGGCGTGATCTCCTCGGCGGGGGCGCCGCGTCGGGCCAGGGTCCGCGCGGCGTCCGCGATGGCCTGACGGCCGCCGTAGTCCAGCGCCACGGTGAGGTGGAGGCGGTCGTTGCCGCGCGTGACCTCCTCGGCCCGGCGCAGCCGGGCGGCGACCTCCTGCGGCAGCCGGGACTCCCCGGAGGTCAACAGGCGCAGCCGCACGCCGCGTTCGTTCAGCCGGTCCAGCTCCTCCTCGGCCAGGCGCGGCGCGAGGTTGCGCACGAGGAAGCCGACCTCCTCGGGCGGGCGCGACCAGTTCTCGGTGGAGAAGGCGAACAGGGTCAGCCACTCCACGCCCTCGGCCAGGGCCGCGTCCACCACCTCGCGCACGGCGGTGCCGGCGGCGGCGAGGTGTCCGTGGCTGCGGGCCAGGCCCCGGTTGCGGGCCCAGCGGCCGTTTCCGTCCATGATGCAGGCGACGTGCCGGGGAGGTGCCGGTGCGGCCATCCACGCTCCAGGTCGGGCGACGGGTGATCACGGCGATGACCTTGGACGACTACCCGCCCGCCGGAGCGGCGCATGCCTGCCCCGGCGGCACTGCACGCGCCCTTCACCGCGCCGCCACCCGGCCCGTGCAACTACCGCATCAGGCGGGGGCGTTGGGCGGGGCCTCAGCCGGTCGCGAGGTCGCGGGCGGACTCCAGGAGGGCCAGCAGCACGGACTTGCTGGAGTCGCGGTGGCGCACGTCGCACAGGATGACGGGCGCGGGGGCCCGCAGGTCGAGGGCGGCGGTGATCTCCTCGGCGGTGTAGTCGCGGCGGCCGTGGAAGCAGTTGACGCCGACCGCGAAGGGGATGCCGCGCTGCTCGAAGAAGTCAAGCGAGGGGAAGCTGTCCGCCAGGCGCCGCGGATCGGCCAGGACCACGGCGCCCAGGGTGCCGTAGGCCAGGTCGTCCCACATGAACCAGAAGCGCTCCTGCCCCGGCGTGCCGAAGAGGTACAGGACGTGGTCGGAGTCCAGCGTGATCCGGCCGAAGTCCATCGCGACCGTGGTGGTGACCTTCTCGGGCACCCCGGTCAGGTCGTCTATCTCGGAGCTGGCCTGCGTCATGAACTCCTCGGTCTCCAGCGGCGGGACCTCGCTGACGGAGCCGATCATCGTCGTCTTGCCCACGCCGAAGCCGCCCGCGACCAGGATCTTGAGCGCCGTGGGCATCGCCGGTGCGTGTGCCGCCTCAGAGCCTCCGGATGCCATCGATAACCCTCTCCAGTAGTTCGACGCTCGGGGCGCCCGTCCCCTGGCCCGGCGCCTTGACGGTGATCATGGAACGGCCGAGCAGGTCCCCGCAGAGCACCTTGACCACGCTCGCCGGCAGGTCGAGGCGCGCCGCGATCTCGACGATCGCCAGCGGGCGTTCGCGGCATAAATCGAGGATGGCGGCCAGCTCCGGCTGCTCGGCGCGCCGGTCGATGCTGTGGGCCGGGGCCGTGGTGGCCACCAGGGTGATGAGGGAGAAGTCCGAGCCGCTGGGGCTGGTCCGGCCGCCGGTGACCGCGTAGGGCCGGACCAGGTACTCCGCCCCCTCGCCGAACCAGGAGGGGCGAGGGGGATCGCGACGGGCCGTCACGGATGCCGGCCGGGGCGGCCGGCGTCGGCGCGCGGTGCGGCGCTGAGGTAGTCCCCGACCTGCTGGACGATGCGGGTCATCTCGTAGGCGGCCATGCCGGCGTCGACCTTGTCCGAGGCGAGGACGGCCAGTTGGGCGCCCTCGCCGGCGCTGGTGACGAACAGGAAGGCGTGGTCCATCTCGATGACGGTCTGCCGGACGTGGCCGCCCTGGAAGCGGCGGGCGGCGCCGCGCGAGAGGCTCTGGAGGCCGGAGGCGACGGCGGACAGGTGCTCGGCCTCGTCCCGCTCCAGCCCGCCGGACCTGGCCAGCGGCAGCCCGTCCTGGGAGAGAACGATCGCGTGCTGGATACCCGGAACGTTCGCCACCAGGTTGTCCAGCAGCCAGTTGAGGTGACTGCCGGCCCGTAGCTGGTCACTCATCACCGCTCCTTCCTCGCGTCTCCTGGCCCCCCTGCCCGTCCCCCCGGTCAGATCCTTCCTCATCCGGCGCCGGAGCGGAGCCCCCGGGCTCGGGAGCGGGCGGCGCGGGCGTTCCGGCGGACGGCTCCGGCGGCGCGGGCGTGCGCGCGGCCGGCGGCCCGGGGCGTTCCGCGCGGGCGCGCCGGTTGCCCGCCTGGATGGCGGACATCACGGACCCGGCCCGGTCGGGTGAGGACGGCGCGGGCGGCGGCTCCGGCGGGTTGTGGGCGCGCAGCGGCCCGGCCAGGCTCTCGCCGCGCACCCGCACCGGGAGCCCGGCGGGGGGCGGGGGCGGGGCGGGGCGGCCGGGCCGTTCGGCCGCGGGGTCCACCGGCGGGTGGCCGGCGGGCCGGGTGCGGGCCTCGGGCTCGGGGCCGGGGGGCGGGCCGGGCAGCAGGCCGGCGCCGCCGTAGGAGGGGTACCCGCTGTCGTCCTCCTCCGGGCGGGGGGCGGGGCGGGACTGGGGCGGGCGGACGAACTCCCCGGCCGCGCCCAGCGCGGGGTGGTCCAGGTCCTCGAACGCCCCCGGCAGGCGCCCGTAGCGCTCCCGCGGCGGCGGGTCGGCGGGCCCGGGGGCCAGGGGGTCGCGGGTGGCGGGTCGCGGGATGCGGGGGCGGGCCGGCCAGCCCAGGGCGGTGCGCGCGGACAGCTCCCCGGCCGGTCCCGCGTGCTTTTCCCCCGGGCCGGGCGCGGAGGGCCCGGCGGGGCGCGCGGTCGTCTCGCGGACGGCCGTCTCGCGGGCGTTCGCCTCGCGCGGGGCGGGCGGCCCGGAAACGCCGCCCGCCAGCAGGGACTTGGCCTCCGCGAGCAGCCCGGCGGGCAGCAGGACGACGGCGAGGGTGCCGCCGTAGGGCGACTTGCGCAGCGAGACCTCGATGCCGTGGCGCGCGGCGAGCCGGGCCACGACGAACAGGCCCAGGCGCGGCACGCCGCCGGGCACCACGGCGTCGGCGCCGGGCGGGTCGGCGAGCAGGCGGTTGAGCCGCTCGTACTCCGCCTCGGACATGCCGAGCCCCCGGTCCATCACCTCGATGGCGACCCGGCCGCGGGCCACCACCTGGGCACTGACCGAGACCTTGGTCATCGGTGGCGAGAACGAGGTGCCGTTCTCGATGAGTTCGGCCAGCAGGTGCACCACGTCCGCCACCGCGCGGCCGTCCAGCGAGACGGGCGGGGCGGGCGGGGCCTCGACCCGGGAGTAGTCCTCGGTCTCGGAGACGGCGCTGCGCAGCACCTCGTAGACGGGGACCGGGCGGGCCCAGCGGCGGCCGGGGGCGACGCCGCCGAGGATGAGGAGGTTCTCGGTGTGGCGGCGGATGCGGGTGGCCAGGTGGTCCACCTCGAAGATGTCCTTCAGCAGCCGGGCGTCCTGGTGCTCGCGCTCCAGGGTGTCCAGGCGCGGGATGATGCGGTTGATCAGCACCTGGGTGCGGCGGGCCAGGCCGAGGAAGACGGCCTCGGCCCCCTCCCGGCCTCGGGCCTGGGCGATGACGGCCTCGGCGATGCTCTGCCACTCCCGGCGCAGCGTTCCGGCCAGGCGGCCGATCTCGTCCTGGCCGTAGTCGCGTTCGGGGGCGCCGCCGCCGGGGCGCTCCAGCTGCTCGTGGGTGCGGCCGAGCCAGTCGATCAGCTCGGGCAGGGCGGTGCCGGCGCGGTCGGCGGCCTCGCGGTCCAGGCCGGCCAGGCGGCCGGTGACGGAGCGGACGACGCGGACGGCGAGCACGGCGGAGACCAGCGCGGCCAGGAGCGCGGCGGAGCCGGCCAGGGCGGCGTCGCGGACGCGCGCGGTGCCTCGGTCGGCGGCGTCCCCGACGGCCGTGCCGAGGGCGTCGGCCCCGGCCTGGCGCAGCCGGGGGGCCAGCCCCGCGGCGGCCTCGCGCCACTCGGCGGGGGCGGCGGGCAGGGCGGTGGTGCCCGCGTGCCCGGCGGCCTCGACCTCCATCAGCAGGGCCCAGGCGCGGGTGGCGGTGATCCGCTCGTACTCCTCGGCCTGGGCGGCGGGCAGTCGGTCCGCGTCGAGGAGGGCGCGGGCCTGACGCTGGAGGGCGAGGGCGCGGGCCAGGTCCTCGCGGACGGCCGGGGCGGCGGTGGCGTCGGGGCGCACGCCGACGGCGGCCAGGGTCTCCTGCCGGGAGACGGTCTCCGCGACCTGGGCGAGCGCCGCGGCGGCGGCGGCGCCGCCGGCCAGGCGGCCGTCCTCGCCCTGGGGGGTCCGGCCGAGGACGCCCAGGGCCTCGGCGACGGCGTCGGTGTAGACGCGGAACGCCTCGGTGCCGCCGGTCTCGCGGCGGTCCACGGCCTCGCGGCGGACGACGAGGTCGCGCAGGGCGGCGTCCAGGCGCCCGGCGGCGGGCCCGGACGCGGGGGACTCGCGGAACGCCTCGGCGGCGGCGTCGGTCTCGCGGCGGGCGGCGTCCAGGGCGCTGCGCTCGGCGCCCTGAGGGGCGGCCAGCCACAGGGCGGTGGCGGCGCGTTCGTCCTGCAGGCGCGCGGCGAGCGCGTGGGCAGGGGCGCCGGCCTCGCCGGTGCGGTCGGCCTGGTCGCTGAGGGAAACGCCCTCCCCGGCCAGGTCGGCGGCGGTCCAGCCGCCCAGTGCGGTGAGGGCAGCCGCGGCGGTGGCGACCGGCACGGCCAGGGAGACGCGCAGCGAGGAGCGCAGGCGCGCCCTCGGGGTCCCTGGCACGGTGTGCCGGTCGCGTGTGCCTGACATCTGAAGTCCTCGTCCGGCGGCGGGACAACGCGACGGGCGGAAATGTCTGGTTGTCCCGATGCGGATGGTTGTGGTACCTTTCGGCGCCGCATCCGCGGCGTCGGTTCGGTGCACCGTACCAGGTCCCCTTCCGCCACGGTCGCAAAGGGTTCCTACCTGCGGCAACCCGGAGCAACCCCCCGTCCCCGGGACGAGCCGCCAAGTCCCCTTCTTCACCGGCGCATTCGCGGGCGGTTCTGGTTACATGTCTGGGCATGGAGCCCCTGACACCCCCGACTCCGAGGACACCCCTGACCACCGATCACGCGCGTCGTGAGGGCGAGCGCCGCCGCCGCCGGCTTCAGGTCCTCGGCCTCAACTCCCCCGGCCCCGAGCCCGCGTTCGACCGGGTGGCCAGGCTGGCGGGCCAGTTGGCGCAGGCGCCGCTGGCCCTGGTGAACCTCGTGGGGGACGAACGGCAGCTCTACCGGGGGCTGTTCCTGCCGCCCGCGCCCGGCGGCGAGGGGGAGGCGGCGGGCCGGGCGGAGGGCGGCCGTTCGGGGGCGGGGCGCGCGGGGGCGGAGGCGGCGCGGGCGGAGGGGGTGATGGAGGGCGTGGCGGAGGGCCCGGACCCGGACGCCGTACCGGACCTGGCCCGGGAGGCGCCCCTGGACTACGGCTTCTGCTTCCGGGTGGTCATGGGCCGGGCGCCGTTCCTGCTGGACGACATCGCCGCCCACCCGGACCCGGAGGTGACGGGGAACCCGATGGTCCGCGAGCTGGGCGTCCGGGCCTACCTGGGCACCCCGCTGCCCGACCACACGGGCCTGGTGCTGGGCACGGTGTGCGTGGCGGACCTCAGGCCGCGCCGCTGGGGCAGGCAGCACCAGGAGTCGCTGCGGGAGCTGGCGGGGACGCTGCTGGCGGAGTTCCGGGTGCGGGACTCGCTGCTGGCGCAGCAGCAGGAGCTGTTCGCGGTCTTCGACGCCGTCCCCTTTCCGGTGATGCTGACCCAGGGCCCCGACCACCTGCTGCGGTACGCCAACGCCGGGCAGGGGATGGCGTTCGGCCGGGTGCGGCAGCTCAGCCCGGGGCGGCAGGTGCTGCCGGGCCTGGACGCGGTGGGGGTCTTCGACACGATGGACCGGGCGCTGCGCACGGGCGAGACCGCGACGCTGCCCGAGGCCCCGATCGCCTCCTACGACTCGCGCTCGCCGCAGATCTACCGCTTCACGTGCGCGCCCGTGCGGGTCTCGCCCAAGGCCCCGGTCAGCGGCGTGCTGACGGTGGGCATCAACATCACCGGTCACTCCCCCGCCGACGCCGGCTCCCGCCGTCTGGCCGCCGACCTGACCTCGCAGGTGGAGCGCCTGAACAACGGCGGCGGCCCCCCACGCCCCTGACGAGGCGTCACGGCATACTGACGGGCCGTCACAAAAAGCCGATGCGGCGTCAACTCTCCGCCAGAGCAGGGCGCTTCGGGCGAAGGCGGGAGGTCAGTCCCCCGCGCACCAGGAGAAGAAGGGGACGTTGAAGCAGCCGGGCTCGGGCTCGGGCCAGAACGACGGCGGGTCCTCGCGCTCCTCCTCGGTCGGGGAGGGCCGGGCCGGCGGGTTGGTGGTCGGCTCCTGCGTGGGGGGCGGGGGCTCCTGGGTCCGCTCCGGCGTGGTGCGCACCGGCTCGGGCTCCGGCTCGGGCTCCGGCTCGGGCTCGGGATCCGGGGTGGGGCTCGGGGACGGCTCCTCGGTCTCCTCCTCGGTGGGAGTGGGCGAGGGCGTCGGGGACGGGGTCTCCTCGAAGGTCTCCTCGGGGGTGTTGAGGAGGGCGGCCGGCTGCTGGGCGTTGGCCTCGTCGTCGGTCGGCAGGGGGACCTGCCCGGCCCGGGCCATCACGATGCCCAGCGCGACGCCGCCGAGCAGGCCGACCAGGAGGTAGCGCCGCCGGGAGCGGGGCTCCTCCTCGTCCTCGTCGTCCGCCGCGGTCGCCGGTCCCGGCGCGTCCGCGGCGCCCGCGGCGAGGTCGTCCGGCAGGACCACGTCGGCGCCCCAGGCGGGCTCGGCCAGCCACGCCTGGTCGGTGTCCCACAGCGAGTCGCCTGGCGTTCCGGCGCCGCCCGCCGCGCCCGCGCCGGGGGCCGCGTCGGGCATGGGGGGCAGGTAGGCGGTGGGGGCCTCGCCGTCGGGGGCGGAGGAGGCGGCGTACGCGGCCCCGGCCGCCGGGTAGGCGGCGGTGCCGTAGCCGTCGTAGCCCTCCTGCGCGTAGCCCTCGTACCCGTCCTGGGCGTGGGCGCCGGGGCGGTACCCGTCCTCGGCGTAGCCGTCCGCGGCCTCGGCGGCGCCGGACGCTGCGCCGGCCTCCGCGGGCCGGTAGTCGGAGGGGAGCGGGCCGACGTCCATCGCGGCGGCCGTCAGCGGCTCGCCGGCGGGCGCGGGGCCCGAGGCGATCACCTCGCCGGCGACGACCTGGCCGGGGACCTCGCCGGCCGCGGGCGGCACGGGCGGGAGGTCCGGCGGCGCGGGCCAGGCGACCTCGGCCCCGGGGGCCGTCCTGCCGCAGCCCGAGCACGCCGAGGCGCCGTTGTAGTTCTTGCGGCAGGTGCTGCAGTAGGCCATGGCTCCCAACCCTGATGCGAAGACGCCGTGCGTGCCGGGCACGGCAGCCACACAGGCGCTACCCGGCTTCTCCCCCGCACGGGCACCCGCGAGCCGGGTCGCCGGTGCACCGAGGTGGGCTCAACGTACCTGACCAGCCGGTAAAGAGGAATGGCGGATATCCGGCAAGTCACCGGCCGCGCGAAGGCGTTGGTGCGCGGATGACAAAGCGGGGCCCCCGGGGCACTCACTCCGCGCACAAAACGGGACAGCCCGGCCCTCCGTGGGCGCGCTCCCCCCGTCACGGTACGCCACGCGCCGCCCGCCGCGCGCGTTCCGCCGGGCGCCGGTGGCCTCGGCCACAGCTTAATGCAACTAGTTGCATTAACGTCTCCGGCTCGGTACAACGGCCCCATGACGTCCGTGAGCCCCGCCCCCGCCCCCGCGGGCGCGACCCCCTACCCGCACCTGCTGAGCCCGCTCGACCTCGGGTTCACCACCCTCCCCAATCGCGTCCTGATGGGCTCCATGCACCTGGGCCTGGAGGAGACCGAGGGCGGCTTCGAGCGGCTGGCCGCCTTCTACGCCGAACGCGCCCGCGGCGGCCCCGGCCTGATCGTCACCGGCGGCATCGCCCCCGACGAGGCCGGGCGCCCCTGGGAGCTGGGCGCCAAGCTCACCACCGAGGCGGAGGCCGAGGAGCACGCCCTGATCACCCGGGCCGTGCACGCGGCCGGGGGCCGGATCGCCCTCCAGCTTCTGCACTTCGGCCGCTACGCCTACCACCCGGACCTGGTCGCCCCCAGCGCCCTCCAGGCGCCCATCAGCCCCTACACGCCCACCGCGCTGAGCGCCGGCCAGGTCGAGGAGACCATCGAGAGCTTTGCGCGGGCCGCCGCGCTGGCCCAGGCCGCCGGGTACGACGGCGTGGAGATCATGGGCTCCGAGGGTTACCTGATCAACGAGTTCATCGCCGCCGCCACCAACCGGCGCGAGGACGCCTGGGGCGGCTCCTTCGAGAACCGCATCCGCTTCCCCGTCGAGATCGTCCGGCGCGTGCGCGAGCGCGTCGGCGAGGCGTTCATCATCGTCTACCGGCTGTCCATGCTCGACCTGGTGCCCGGCGGCTCCACGCTGGAGGAGGTCGTCACCCTGGCCCGCGCGGTCGAGGCCGCCGGCGCCACCCTGTTGAACACCGGCATCGGCTGGCACGAGGCCCGCATCCCGACCATCGCCACCTCCGTGCCGCGCGCGGCGTTCACCTGGGTCACCCAGCGGGTGATGGGCGCGGTCTCCCTGCCGCTGATCACCAGCAACCGCATCAACACCCCCGAGGTCGCCGAGCGGCTGCTGGCCGAGGGCCGCGCCGACATGGTCTCGATGGCCCGGCCGTTCCTGGCCGACCCCGCCTTCGTGGCCAAGGCCCGCGCCGGGCGCGCGGAGACGATCAACACCTGCATCGCCTGCAACCAGGCGTGCCTGGACCACACCTTCAGCGGCAAGGTCACCTCCTGCCTGGTCAACCCCCGCGCCTGCCACGAGACCGAGCTCGTCCTGGCCCCCACCCGCCGCCGCAGGCGCGTGGCCGTGGCCGGGGCCGGGCCCGCGGGCCTGGCCGCCGCCACCGCCGCGGCCGAGCGCGGGCACGCCGTCACACTCTTCGAGGCCGAGGCGGAGATCGGCGGGCAGTTCAACCTCGCCCGCCGCATCCCGGGCAAGGAGGAGTTCGGCGAGACGCTGCGCTACTACCGCAACCGCCTGGCCGAACTCGGCGTCGAGGTACGCCTGTCCACCCGCGCGCGGGCCGCAGCGCTGGACGCCGGCTACGACGAGGTGGTGGTGGCCACCGGCGTGCTGCCGCGCGTTCCGGACATCCCGGGCATCGACCACCCGAGCGTGGTCGGCTACCTGGACCTCCTGCTGGGCCGGGTGAAGGCCGGGGAGCGGGTGGCGGTCATCGGCGCGGGCGGCATCGGCTTCGACGTGGCGGAGTTCCTCACCGACTCCGACCCGGCCGTTCCCGAGGACGCCGAGAGCTACCTGCGGCGCTGGGGCGTGGACACCGCCTACGCCGCCGCCGGGGGGCTGCGGGCCCCCGAGCGGCCCGCCCCGCCGCGCGCCGTGCACCTCATCCAGCGCAAGGCCGCCAAGGTCGGCGCGAGCCTGGGCCGCACCACCGGGTGGATCCACCGCACGGAACTGCGCCACCGGGGCGTGGAGATGATCGCCGGCGCCGCCTACGAGCGGATCGACGACGAGGGCCTGCACCTGACCGTGGGCGGGCAGGCCCGGGTGATCCCCGCCGACACGGTCGTGGTCTGCGCCGGGCAGGAGCCGCGCCGCGACCTCTACCGGGAGCTGCGGGAGCTGCGCGCGGAGGGCCTGCACCTGATCGGCGGCGCGGACGTCGCGGCCGAGCTGGACGCCAAGCGCGCCATCCTTCAGGGGACGCGGCTGGCGGCGGAGCTGTAGCGGGCGGAGCCGTGGCGGGACGGCGGGCTCCTGGCGTTCCGCGCGCTTCCTAGGATGCCCGCATGTCTCTCCCGCACGCGATCCTCACCGCCCTGCTCGAACGGCCGTCCTCCGGCCTGGAGCTGACCCGCAGGTTCGACAAGTCGATCGGCTACTTCTGGTCGGCCTCGCACCAGCAGATCTACCGGGAGCTGGGCAGGCTGGAGGCGGCCGGCCTGATCCGGGCCCTGCCCTCGGAGCGGCCGGCGCGGGGGCAGCGCAAGCAGTACGAGGTGCTGCCCGCGGGGCGGGAGGAGCTGACCGGCTGGGTCGCCACGGGCGAGGATCCCCGTCCGCTGCGCGAGGCGCTGTTCCTGCGCCTGCGCGCGGCGGGGGTCGTCGGCACGGCCGGGCTGGGCGAGGAGCTGCGGCGCCACCTCGCGCTGCACGAGCGCCAGCTGGCCGAGTACAACGCCATCGAGGCGCGCGACTTCCCCGCCGACGACGCCGCGGACACCCCCGACCGCCTCCGCCACCTGGTCCTGCGCGCCGGCATCGGCCTGGAGAGCTTCTGGATCTACTGGCTCCACGAGGCCCTGACAACCCTGCGCGAACCGGCTCCGCCCGGGGCCCGACCGCCCGGCCCGGGGGACGGGGCGGGGCCGGGGGACGGGGCGGGGCCGGAGTGACCGCTAGGGCAAGTGACGCAGGGGCGTGATCGCGCGTTCGCCGATACGGTCGCGGAGGGCCTGGTCCGTGACGCCCAGACCCTCGCGTTCGGCCAGGCACAGGACGCCGACCTTGCCGCTGTGGGCGTTGCGCTGCACCAGGCGGGCCGCCTCGCCGGTCTCCGTCAGCGGGAAGACCTCGGAGAGCGCGGGGTGGATCCGGCCCATCGCGACGAGGCGGTTGGCCTCGGCCATCTCGGCGAGGTTGCCGCCGTGGCTGCCGATGACCCGCTTCAGCCGCATCCACAGGTAGCGGTTGTCGAATTCGTGCTGGTAGCCGGTGGAGGAGCCGCAGGTGACCACCGAGCCGCCGCGGCGGACGACGAACACCGAGATGCCGAACGTCGCACGGCCCACGTGCTCGAAGACGATGTGCGGGTCCTCGCCGACCGCGTTCCTGATCAGCCGCCCCAGCTTCCGGCCGGCCTCGGCGGGGTCGGGGATCGCGTTGTCCGAGTTCGCCCCGCCCCGGCCCGAGAGGCCGATCTCCTCGCGGTTGATCACCACTTCGCAGCCCAGCGCGCGGGCCCGCTCCGCCTTCTCCTCGGAGCCGACGACGCCCACGGGAATGCCGCCGCCGTTGCGCACGAACTGCGCGGCGTACGCGCCCAGGCCGCCCGCAGCGCCCCAGATCAGCACGATGTCGCCCTGCTTGATCCGCGCGCCGCGGTCGCTGACGAGCATCCGGTAGGCGGTGCCCATGCACAGCAGGTTGGCCGCTGCCTCCTCCCACGTCAGGTGCGCGGGCTTGGGCAGGAGCTGGCTGGCGCGGACCACCGCGTAGTGGGCCAGGCCGCCGAAGTTGGTCTCGAAGCCCCAGGCGCGCTGCTCCTCGCCGAGCATGCCGTCCGCGTGCGTGGCCGGCTCGTGGTCGTCCACGTGCGCCGGGGCGACCACCACCCGGTCGCCCGGCTTCCAGCGGCGCACCACCGAGCCGACGCGGACCACCACGCCGGAGGCGTCCGAGCCGAGCACGTGGTGCGGCTGGTCGTGCCGGGCGGCCCAGCGGTCCTGCACGCCGTAGCGCCTGAGGAAGGCGAAGGTCGGCAGCGGCTCGAACATCGCGGACCAGACGGTGTTGTAGTTGATGCTGCTCGCCATCACCGCGACGAGCACCTCGTCCGGGGCGAGTTCGGGCATCGGCACCTCACCCACCCGGATCGAGCGGCGCACGTCCTTGTCGGCGACCCCCTTGAACATGCCCGCGTCGGATTCCAGCGTGTGGGCGGCGGTGTAGGCGGCGGGCACGGGTATCCGTTCCAGCTCCGCCGCCGATGCGCCGGCGCGGACCGCCTCGGCGAGGGCGTCCATATGAACCTCCGGAGGGGTGGTAGGTCGGGCGGTATGCGAGTCTGGTCGTGCCGGAGGCTAGTCCAGGCCACAGGGGTGGCCCATAGTCACCGGCATCACAAACCCGCCGCCGAGGTTCTTCGCCCCCGCACAAGACTCCACGGCGTGCGGTCCGCCATTATCACGGGAGGGCCGATGGTGAGGAAGGGGCTGCGGGTGGAGGATTCGCCCTGGTCTCCGTGGCTGCGTTTCTACCCGTCCGGCGTTCCGCACCAGGTCTCCGCACCCGACGCCGACCTCGGCCTCCTGCTCGACGCGGCGGCCCGGGCCCACCCCCGGCGCACCGCCCTCCTCTTCTTCGGCCGTCGCACGAGCTACCACGCGCTGGCCCGGCGGATCGAGCGGTTCGCCGACGGGCTGCACACCCTCGGCGTGCGGCCGGGCGACCGCGTGGCGCTGCTGCTGCCCAACTGCCCGCAGTTCGTCGTGGCGTTCTTCGCCACGCTGCGCCTGGGCGCCGTCGTGGTGCCGACCGACCCGCAGTACTCCGAGCACGAGCTGCGGCGGCAGCTGGACGAGGTGGGGGCCGTCGCGGTCGTCGCCTTCGACGGGGTGGTCAGGAAGGCCGCCGCCGCCCGCGACGGCACGCGCGTGCGGCACCTGATCAGCGCCGACCTCTCCCGCGCCCTGCCCCCCTGGCTGCGGCTGTGGCTGCGGCTGGCGCCCCGCCTGCCGCTGGCCCGCCGGATGCGCGGCCCGAAGGTGCTGCGCGCCCGTCTGGCGCCCGGGCTGCCGCCCGGCACCCGGGCCGTTCCCTTCGACGAGGTATCCGGCGACGGGACAGCGCCGCCCTGGCCGCGCGTGGAGCCGGACGACACGGCGGTGCTCCAGTTCACCGGCGGCACCACGGGCGTTCCCCGCGCCGCCGTCCTCACCCACCGCAACCTGGCTGCCAACGCCCACCAGCTCGCCGCCTGGCACGCGCCGCTGGAGGCGACGGGCACCACCGTGGCGGTGCTGCCGCTGCACCACCCCCACGGCCTGACCGCCGGCCTGGGAGCGGGCCTGCTGGCCGGCTCGCGGACGGTGCTGCTGCCCACGCTGAACACCGGCCGCCTGCTGCGCGCCTGCCGCCGCTGGAGCCCGGGCGTCCTGCACGCCACGCCGCCGGTCTACCGGGCCCTGCTGGAGCGGCCCGAGCGGGAGCTGGAGGCGCTGCGCTCGCTGCGGATGTGCGTCTCCAGCGGCCAGCGGCTGCCCGCCGAGCTGGTCGCCCGCTTCGAGGCCGCCACACACGTGCCCCTGACCGACTCCTACGGGCTGACCGAGGCCGCCCCGCTGGTGCTGGCCAACCCGCTGAACGCCAACGCCCGCCCCGGCACGGCCGGCCTGCCGCTGCCCGGCACCGAGGTCGTGATCGCGGAGACCACCGAGCCGGGCCAGGCCGGAGAGCTGCTGGTGCGCGGGCCGCAGGTCTTCGCCGGGTACTGGAACGACCCGCGCGCGACCGAGGGCGCCCTGACGCCGGACGGGTGGCTGCGCACCGGGGACATCGCGGTGCTGAGCCCGGACGGGTTCGTCACGCTGATCGACCGCCGCGACGACGTGATCACCGTGGGCGGGCTGCCGGTCTTCCCCTCCGAGGTGGAGGACGTGCTGGCCGAGCACCCGGCCGTTCAGGACGCGGTGGTCACCGGGGTGCCGCACCCCGCGCACGGCGAGGTCGTCAAGGCGTTCCTCACGCTGGCCGACGGCGCGGAGCTGAACACCCCGCAGGTGGTGGGCCACTGCACGGGCCGCCTGGCGCCCTACAAGGTGCCCGCGCTGGTGGAGATCCGCACCGCGCCCCTGCCGCGCAGCCCCTCCGGCAAGGTGCTGCGCCGGGCGCTGCGGGGGGCCTCCGCCTACGGAGCGTGACTGTCAGTGGTGGCTGGGATGCTTGAGGCATGGAACTTCAGCTCACCATCGACTGCGCCGACCCGCCCCGCCTGGTCGCCTTCTGGTCCGAGGCGCTGGGCTACGTTCCCGAGCCCCCGCCCGGGGGCCACGCCAGCTGGCGGGCCTACTGGGCGGAGATGGGCGTTCCCGAGGACGAGCTGACGGGCGGCGCGGGCGAGACGCCCGAGTCGATCGTTCCCGCCGCGGGGGTGGGGCCGCGCATATGGTTCCAGCGCGTCCCCGAGCCCAAGACGGTGAAGAACCGCGTGCACCTGGACCTGCGGGCGGGCGGCGGGCGGCAGGTGCCGCTGGCCGTCCGCACCGAGCGGGTGACGGCCAGGGCCGAGGCGCTGGTCCGGGCCGGGGCGAGCGTCCTGCGGGTGATGGACGAGCCGGAGATGGACTACTACGCGGTCGTCCTCCAGGACCCGGAGGGGAACGAGTTCTGCGTCGTCTGAGCCCCGGGGGACCGCCGTGGCGCGGCGCGGTCCGGCGGGGGCGGCTCAGACGGCGGGCCGGAGGAACTCCGGCTGGTCCAGGGCGCGCAGCCAGGAGCCGTCGGGCTGGCGGCGCACGACCTGGGCGCGGGCTCCCGCGCCGTCCCGGGGCGGCGTGGAGGTGAGCGCGAGGTCGCCGCTGAGCAGCGTGGGCAGCGGCTCCTCGGGCCGGAAGCGGGGGCGGGCGGCGAGGACCCGCTCCCACAGGGCGCGGATGGCCTCGCGCCCGACGGTGGTGCGGCCGGGCGGATAGGCCACGACGGCGTTCTCCTCGTAGAGGGCGGCGACCCCGGCGGCGTCCCCGGCATTGGAGCGTTCGACGAACAGGCGGGTGATGTCCTCGGGACGGCGGGCCTTCTCATAGGCGGCGTAGGGGTCGCGCGAGTCGTGGTTGGCGTTCGGGGTGGTGGCGTGCGAGGGGGTGGATGCGGCGTGCTCGGACACGGTTGCTCCCAGTGGTACGGCGGTGCGGTCGGTGCTTCTCCTTCGAGTCTGGCGGCGTGCGCGGCCAGAAGTCCAACAGATGATGCTCATGTCAGCTAGAATCAGTGCTTATGGATCTGCGGCAGCTCGAGTACTTCGTGGCGGTGGCCGAGGAGCGCAGCTTCACGCGGGCCGCCGCGCGGGTCCACATCAGCCAGTCCGGGGTCAGCGCCCAGATCCGGCAGCTCGAACGGGAGCTGGGCGCCGAGCTGTTCGAGCGCTCCGCGCGGGCGGCGACGCTGACCGTGGCGGGCAAGGCGGCCCTGGAGCACGCCCGGGCGGCGCTGGCCGCCGCCGGGGCAGTGGGCCAGGCCGTCGGCGAGGTCACCGGCCTGATCCGGGGCCGGCTGGCCGTGGGCATGGTCAGCGGCTGCACGCTCACGCCCCTGTTCGAGGCGCTGGCCGCCTTCCACGGCGAGCACCCGGGCGTGGCGCTCTCGCTGCGGGAGGCGGCCTCGGACCGGCTGACCGAGGAGGTGCGCGCCGGGGCGCTGGACGTGGCCCTGATCGGGGCGGCGGCCCCGCCCCGGGGCCTGGAGGCGCTGACCGTCCTCAGCGAGCCGCTGGCCCTGGCCGTCCCGCCCGGGCACCCCCTGGCCTCCCGCCGCCGGGTCCGGCTGCGGGACGTGGCCGGGCACCCGGTGGTCTGCATGCCGCAGGGCACGGGCCTGCGCGCCGTCTTCGACCGGGCCTGCGAGGAGCGCGGCGTGCGGCCGTCGATCGCCCTGGAGGCGGGCGCCCCGGACGCCCTCGCGGACCTGGCCGCGCGCGGCCTGGGCGTCGCGGTGCTCAGCGCCTCCATGACGGCCGCCTACGCGGACCGGCTGGTCGCCGTCCCGGTGGAGGACGCCGGCGCGCCCGCCCTGCTGGCCCTCGTGTGGCACCCGGCGCACGGCCCGGCGGTGCGGGCGTTCGTCCGCCACTGCCGCCGGACGTTCGGCGCGGACCCCGGCGCTCACCCCTCCGGAGCGCCGGGCCGCACGTTCAGCTGACCCAGGAGTCGGCGAACCCCGGTGCGGACGTGTGCTGCGTCGGATTCATCGCGGTGCGCGCCCTTCCCTGAGACGTTGTTCCTCACCCCCGGACGCTAGAAAGCCCGCCCCGCCCCGCTCAAGGCGCACACTGCCCAATCTCCCCCGCTCGGCGCGCACGGTGTACAGCGGTGGCGGAGGCGGGACGGCCCGGAGGATCACACGCGCCGCGCGGGTCCGCCAGAGGTGGCCGCGCGGCGCGTGGGGCTTGTCAGCGGGTGAGCGTCACCGGCCCTCGGGGGGCTCAGGGGGGAAGTACTCCTCGAACAGGTCGCGGGAGGGCCAGCCGCCGTACTGGGTCAGGAGGTCCGCGGGCTCGTTGAGGGCCATCGGGAAGACGCCGGTGTACGGCAGGCCCGACGGGTCGTCGGACTGGTTGAACAGCGCCACCCAGGTGTAGCCGGCGTGGGACCGGAAGAAACGGGTGGTGGTGCCCGCGGAGGAGCCGGTGTGCCACCAGTCGTACCCACCGCCCGGCTGCGGGTCGAAGTACATGCCGCACCCGTAGTACCGGTCGCTCTCGTACGTGCCCGAGTGCCCCGGGCCCCGCAGGAAGTTCAGCCCGCTGCCGGACAGCACGCCGCCCCCGTCCTCGTAGACCGACAGGAAACGGGCGTAGTCGATGGCCGACATCACCCAGCTGCCGGAGCTGAGCCAGTTCTCCCGGTTGATCTGCCCGTAGGGGGTGGGCACCTCGACCGTGGAGTCCGAGACGGCGGAGAGCGCCGTGTGCTGGGAGAAGTACTCCACCTCGCCGGGCCGCTGGGGGTCCCGCACGGACTGGCCCTCCAGCGGGCGGTCCAGCCCGAGGGGCGCGAAGACGCGGTCGCGCACCCATTGGGCATAGCCGTCGGGCGTCACCGCGTCCAGGGCCATCCCCAGCAGCAGGTAGCCGTAGTTGCAGTAGACGAAGTCGGCGCCGGGGGCGAAGGCGAGCCGCTGCCTTCCGGAGACGAAACGCACCACGTCCTCCTGGCTGATCGGGAGCGAGAGCGCCGGGCTGTGCGCATCGCGGATCTCCCGGTCCAGCAGGAGGGGTTCGAGGTACAGCTTCCGGTCTGCGTTCACCTCACGAGGGTCGCTGACATGTGTCCAGCCGCCCTCGTGGTGGAGCAGGTGCCACAGGGTGATGTCGTTCAGCAGCGGGTCGGCCTGGTCCCCGGGAAGCGGCGTCAGGTCGACGTGGTCGCGCAGCGGGTCGAAGGCGCCCAGCAGGTCGTCCTCCGAGGCCGCGATCGTCGCCGTCGCCGTGATCGCCTTGCTCAGGCTCCCGAGACGGAAGAGCGCCGTCGGCTCGATGAGCGGACGATTGCTGCCGTCGATCAGCGTGTACCCGCGGGCAACGACCAGCCGGCCCTGGTAGACCACGGCGAGCGCGCCGTTGGGGATGCTGCGGGCGCTCATGTAGTCCTTCATGGCCTGGTCGAGCCCGCCGATGAGCGGGAAGGGCTCCCCCGTCGCCTCCACCTCATACCCCGCCGCCCGCGCCCGGCCCGCCAGGAGGCCCGGCGCGGCCAGGCCTGCTCCGGCCGCCGCCGCGAGCTTGCCGAACCGGCGTCTGCCGATGCGTCGTTCCGACACGTTCCCCACCCCTTGCGCTCGTTTCCGGCTCTTCGCGGCCGGATGGTCACACGAGGCACACAGGTTCCGCCAGGCCGCCTCGGCGGGGAGGGGAGCGGACTGTCACCGGGTGAGCACCGAACGCCCGGTTCCGCTCACCGCGCGGGGCGGCGGGCGCTCACACCCGCCATACCCCCTGCGGTCCCCGCGGGGCGCGGTGGCGGCCCGGGCGGCGGAGGGCGAGGGCTGTGATGAGGGCGCCGAGGAGGACGCAGAGGGCGGCGAGCTGGAGGCCGGTGTCGTAGCCGCGCAGAAACGCGGTGAGGGGGTCGGCGCCGTCCTCCAGGGCGGCGCGTTCGCGGCGGGTGAGGATGACGCCGACCAGGACGACGCCGAAGACGCCGGAGACCTCGCGGGCCGCGCTGACCACGCCGGAGGCCATGCCGGTGCGGGTGGCGGGGACGCCGTCCAGGGAGCGGATGGTCAGGGGCGTGGTCAGCGCGGAGCCGACGCCGATCAGCAGCAGGCCCGGCTGGAGACTCCAGTACGTGGCGTCCGCGCCGGCCCGGGAGACCCACAGCAGCCCCAGGGCCACCATCACCAGGCCGCCGGAGATGACCCGGTGGCCGCCCAGGAGCTTGGAGAGGCGCTCGGCGAAGGGGGTGGTCAGCAGCAGGGACAGCGCCAGGGGAAGGAACGTCAGCCCGGCCTTGGTCGGCGAGAAGCCGAGGACCTGCTGGAGGTAGAGCGCGGTGAAGAAGAAGACGCCGTTGACACCGATGCCCCACAGCACCTGGGCGGCGGTGCCGCCGGAGAGGGCCCGGTTGCGGAAGAGGCCGGGGTCCATCAGCGGCAGGAAGGTGCGGGACTCCACGACGTAGCACAGCAGGGCCACCACGGCGGCCCCGATGAGGTACTGCGGCACGGGCGAGGTGCCGAAGCCCTCGGCCCCGCCCTCGACCAGGCCGTACGTGAGCAGGTACAGCGCCAGGGTCGAGAGCAGGGCCCCGGGTATGTCCAGGGCGGGCAGCAGCCGGTCGTTCGCGGCCCGGGGCGGGGCCGGGGGAACGGCCAGGGTGAGGATCAGCGCGGCGGCGCCGAAGGGGATGTTGAGGTAGAAGATCCAGCTCCAGCCCCAGTGGTCGGTGATGATGCCGCCGGTCATCGGGCCCAGGGCCAGGGCGATGGCCAGGGCCGCGGTCCAGGCCCCGACCGCGAACGCCCGGCGCCGCTCGGGCAGGTCGGAGGCGACCACGGCCAGCGAGGCCGGGATGACCATGGCCGCGCCCACGCCCTGGGCGGCGCGGGCGGCGATCAGGGCGGAGCCGGAGTCGGCCAGGCCGCAGAGCACCGAGGTGACGGTGAAGATGACCATGCCCACGGCCAGCACCAGGCGGCGCCCCAGCAGGTCGGCGAGCCGGCCGCCGACCAGCAGCAGCGCGCCGAAGCTCAGGACGTAGCTGGTGGCGACCCACTCCAGGTCCTTGAGGTCGAGACCCAGGTCACGCTGGACGGACGGCAGCGCCACGTTGATGACCGTATTGTCCAGGGTCGTGATGAAACCGGTCAGGGCGATCAACGCCATGACCGCGATCTGACGCGCCCTGCCCACCGGGTCCTCCTCCCCCTTCTTCGGCCTACCGTGCTGAAGCGCACCTTATCCCGAGCCCACCAGGCCGGACGTTGTGTCTGAAGTGACAAGCACGGCCCCGGGAACTGTCACTCGGCGCTCTAACCGGCGCACGTACCGAGCCGGATCCGGTCCCTTTGGGTCACGATCGGCTCCAGGCACGGACGGATGCCGTCACCGTCGGCCCCGGCCCGACCCACCAGGGACGGCAGGTCCCCCCATCGCCCTGCCATGGAGCGCCATGCCCGCGAAGAACAGCACCCACAGCACCCACACCGCTCAGGAGACTTTCCGGGAGGAGACCACGGCGAACGCCTACCGGCCGCTGACCGAGAGCCTGCGGGAGTGGGCCGGCACGCGCGGCCACCAGCGCGCGTTCACCTTCGTCGAGTACCCCGGGCCCGACTCCCCCGGCGTGCACCGCACCCTGACCTGGCAGCGGCTGTACCAGCGCGCCCAGGCCGTCGCCGCCGGCCTGCGGGAGACCGCCCGCCCCGGCGACCGCGCCGCGCTGATGCTGCCGCAGGGCCTGGACTACGTGACCGCCTTCCTGGGCTGTCTGTACGCCCGGGTCATCGCGGTGCCGCTGTTCAGCCCGGACCTGCCCGGCCACGAGGGGCGCCTCGCGGCCGTGCTGGACGACTGCGAGGCCGCCGTCGTCCTCAGCGACACGGCAACGGCCGGCCTGGTGCGCGAGTTCGGCGCCGCGCACGGCATGGCCGCCGACGTGACCGTGCTGGCCGTCGACCAGCTCCCCGTGCCCGAGGAGTTGCCCGCCCACGAGCCGGCGCCGGAGGCGGACGAGATCGCCTACCTCCAGTACACCTCGGGCTCCACCCGCCTCCCGGCCGGCGTGATGATCAGCCACGGCAACGTCGCGGCCAACGCCGAGCAGGCCATCGCGGCCTTCGACGCCGACGCGGACCGCACCACCTGCGTGGGCTGGCTGCCGCTGTTCCACGACATGGGCCTGGTCCTTTCCGTGGCCGCGCCCGTCTCCTGCGGCTTCCCCTCGGTGCTGATGGACCCCGTGGCCTTCCTGGAGCGCCCGGTGCGCTGGCTGAAGCTGCTGGGCGGCTACCGCGGAACGGTCAGCGCCGCGCCGAACTTCGCCTTCGACTACGCCGCCTCCCGCGTCTCCGCCGAGGAGGCCGCCGACCTGCGCCTGGACCGGGTCCGCACGCTGATCAACGGCTCGGAGCCGGTCCGCACCGGCACCATCGACCGCTTCCTGGCGGCGTTCGGGGACACCGGCCTGCCGCCCGAGGCGCACTGCCCCTCCTACGGGCTGGCCGAGGCCACCGTCTTCGTCTCCGCCGACCCGCTGACCGAGCTGCCGCACGCGGTGACCTGCGACCGCGACGCCCTCACCCACGGCCGGATCGTGCCCCCGCCCGCGGACGACCCCGAGGCCGCCACCGAGCTGGTCGCCTGCGGCGTGCCCGCCGGACAGGAGATCGCGATCGCGGACCCGGACACCGGCGCCGCCCTCCCCGAGGGCAGCGTGGGCGAGATCCGGCTGCGCGGCCCGAACATCGGCCTGGGCTACTGGAAACGCCCCGAGCAGTCCGCCGAGACCTTCGGCAGCCCGCTGGCCGGCGGCTCCGGGGCCTGGCTGCGCACCGGCGACCTGGGCGCCCTGCACGAGGGGCAGCTGCTGGTCACCGGCCGGCTGAAGGACCTGATCATCGTCGACGGGCGCAACCACTACCCCCAGGACGTCGAGGAGACCGTGCAGGCCGCGGTGGCCGCCGTGCGCCGGGACCGGCTGGCGGCCTTCGACGCCGGGGACGGCCGGGTCGTGGTCGTGGCCGAGCACCGCCGCGAGGTGGACCCGACCCCCGAGCTGCGCGCCGCCGCCACCGAGACCGCCCGGGCCCAGGTGTCCGTCGGGCACGGCGTGCGGCTGGCCCGCCTGCTGCTGGTGGAGCCCGGCGCCGTGCCGCGCACCTCCAGCGGCAAGGTCTCGCGCAGCGCCTGCCGCGCCCAGTACCTGGCCGGCGCGTTCGCGGGGGTGGAAGGGGCCAACGCGTGAGCGGGGCACGCTCCTCCGGAGTGCACGAGGAGACGCTGTGAGTGGCACGCCCGACCCTTCCGAGCTGATCCGGCGAGCCGTCGTCGCGCGGCTCGGGGAGTGGTACGGGATCGCGCCCGAGGAGATCACGGACGAGCGGCCGTTCGCGGAGCTGGGCCTGTCCTCCCGGGACGCGGTCGCGCTGGCCGCGGAGCTGTCGGTGATCGTCGGCGCCCGCCTGCCCGCCACGCTGCTGTGGGACTCCCCGACTTTGGGCCGGCTGACGGCCGGGGTGCGGGAGCTGCTGGCCGCGCCCGCCGAGGTGCTCGCCCCGGTGCGCTCGGGGACGGACGCGCCCCGGGCCGACCGGACCACGCCGCCGATCGCGGTGATCGGCATCGGCTGCCGGCTGCCCGGCGGCGTCGGCTCGCCCGAGGCGTTCTGGCGGCTGCTGACCGGCCAGGGCGACGCGGTGGGCACCGTTCCCGACGGCCGGTGGGAGCCGTTCACCCCGCCCGGCGCCGAGGAGACCGTGGCCGGGATCAGCCGGCACGGGGCGTTCCTGGGCGGCATCGACGAGATCGCGGGCTTCGACGCGGAGTTCTTCGGCATCGCGCCCAGCGAGGCCGTCGCCATGGACCCCCAGCAGCGGATGCTGCTGGAGGTCACGCGCGAGAGCCTGGACCACGCGGCGATCCCGGCCGGGCGGCTGGCCGGCTCGCGCACCGGCGTCTACGTCGGCATCTCCGGCAACGAGTACGCCCAGCTGACCACGGCCGACCTGGACCGGGTGGACGGCTGGACCCCGCCGGGCGCGGCCCTGTCCATCGCGGCCAACCGCCTCAGCTACGCCCTGGACCTGCGCGGCCCGAGCCTGGCCATCGACACGGCCTGCTCCTCCTCGCTGGTCGCGATCCACCAGGCGGTACGCGGCCTGGCCACCGGCGAGATCGACGCCGCCCTGGCCGCCGGGGTCAACCTGCTGCTGACGCCGGCGCTGACGCTGGGCTTCCAGCGCACCGGGGCGCTGGCCGCCGACGGCCGCTGCAAGTCCTTCGACGCCTCGGCCGACGGCATGGTCCGCGGCGAGGGCTGCGCGGTCGTGGTGCTCAAGCGCCTGGCGGACGCGGAGCGGGACGGCGACCGGGTGCTGGCCGTCGTGCGCGCCTCCGCAGTCAACTCCGACGGCCGCTCCAACGGCCTGCTGGCCCCCAACGCGGAGGCGCAGCGCGCGCTGCTGGCGGAGGCCCACCTGGGCCTGGGCCCGGTCACCCCGGCCGAGGTGGACTACGTCGAGGCGCACGGCACCGGCACCGAGCTGGGCGACCCGATCGAGGCCGCCGCGCTGGGCGGCGCCCTGGGCCGCTGGCGGGACCCGGACCGGCCGCTGCTGATCGGCAGCGCCAAGACGAACGTCGGGCACCTGGAGTCGGCCGCGGGGATCGTCGGGTTCATCAAGACGGTGCTGGCGCTGCACCACGACGAGATCCCGCCGCAGCTCCACTTCTCCGAGCCCAGTCCGTACATCGACTTCGACGCGCTGGGCCTGCGGGTGGTCACCGACTCCGAGCCCTGGCCCCGGTATTCGGGAACGGCCACGGCGGGGGTCTCGGCCTTCGGCTTCGGCGGGACCAACGCACACGTGGTGCTCCAGGAGTACCGGCCGCGGCGCCCCGTCGGCCGGACGGCCGCCCGGCAGGGCGAGGAGGCCCCGGCCGTGGTGCTGCTCGACGCCCCGAACGAGGCGCGGCTGCGCGAGGACGCGGGCGAGCTGTCGGCCTGGCTGGCCGGTCCCGGCGGGCGGCGGCGCCCGGTCGCGGACCTGGCCAGGACCGTCACCGGGCGCGCGGGCCGCGGCCGGCACGCCGCCGCGGCCGTCGCCCGCTCCACGCCCGAACTGGCCGAGGCGCTGGCCGCGCTGGCGGCGGGCGAGCCGCACCCCGCGCTGGTCACCGGCCGCCCCGGCGCCGGTTCGGCCGCCGCCCGGGGCACGGTGTGGGTCTTCTCCGGCTACGGCTCGCAGTGGCCGGGCATGGGGCAGCGGCTGCTGGCGGCCGAGCCCGCCTTCGCCGAGGCGGTGGAACGCCTGGAGCCGCTGCTCCAGCGCCACGCGGGCCTGTCGTTGACCGAACACCTGCGGCCGGAGGCCGAGTTCGAGGTCCCCTCCGTCGTGATGCCGGTGATCTTCGGCATGCAGGTGGCGCTGGCGGACCTGTGGCGCTCCTACGGCCTGGCGCCCAGCGCCGTGGTCGGCCACTCCATGGGCGAGGTGGCCGCGGCCGTCGTCGCCGGGGCGCTGGACGCCGAGACCGGCACCCGCGTCATCGCCACCCGCTCCCGGCTGCTGGACGGCCTCAGCGGCGGGGCGATGGCCGTCATCGGGCTGTCGGAGGAGGGCGTGCGCGGCATGGCCCCCGAGCCGACGAGCGTGCAGGTGGCCGTGCACTCCTCGCCCGAGCAGTGCGTGGTGACCGGCAGCGCGGAGGACATCGAGCGGCTGGTCGCGCGGGTCAGCGCCTTCGGCGGCCTGGCCAGGCCCCTGGCCTCGGCCCGCGGCGCCGGGCACTCTCCCCAGGTGGAGCCGCTGCTGGGGCCGTTCGCCGAGCGGCTGGGCGAGATCGCGTCCACGGCGCCCTCCTGCCGCTTCTACTCCACGGTGCTGGAGGACCCGCGGGCGGTGCCGGCCTTCGACACCGCCTACTGGTCGGCCAACCTGCGCCGCCCCGTGCGTTTCACCCAGGCCGTCACGGCCGCGGCGGCAGACGGGCACCGGGTGTTCGTCGAGGTCTCCCCGCACCCCACGCAGCTCCACCCGCTGACGGAGACGCTGCGGGCGGCGGGCGCCGAGGGCGCGCTGGTGCTGCCCACGCTGCGGCGCGGCGCGGACGACGCGGTCGCCTTCCGCTCCGGCCTGGCCACGCTCGCCGTGCACGGCGCGAGCCTGCCGCCGCGCGCCCTGCACCCGGGGGCGCGGGTCGCGGACGTGCCCTCGCCGCGGTGGCGGCACCGCAGGTTCTGGGCCGGGGACGCGCCCGGCTCGGCCGAGGCCGCGGGTCCGGCGCCGCCGGCCGCGGCGCGGGCCGGGATGACCACCGCGGAGCGCCTGCGCGCCCGGGTGGCGGAGATCATGGGCTACGCGCCCGACTCGATCGCCATGGACGTTCCGCTGACCGACCTCGGCCTGGACTCGCTGATGGCGGCCCGGATCATGTCGGCGATCGCGGACGAGTTCGGCACGAAGCTGGAGCCGCGGCTGCTGCTGCGGCAGGGGACGCTGGCCGGGGTCGCCGAGTTGCTCGACGGCCCCGAGCCCGGCCCCGGCCAGGCCGCCGCCGACCGCGTCCTGCCCCGGGACGCCGCCGAGCGGCTGGTCGCGCACGCCTGGCAGTCCGTCACCGGCGGCGAGACCCCCGGTGCCGAGGACCCCCTCGACCTGTCCGGCGACGAACTCGCCGCGCGCCTGGCGGTCGCGCTGACCGAAGCCGGCGGCATCCCCGTCGCCGCCGGGGAGCTGAGCCCGGCGGCGCCCGGCGAGCCGGTCACCGTGGCGAGCCTGGCCGACCGCGTCCGCCCGGCCCTGGAGGGCCACGGCGCGGGCCCGGTCCGCACCCTGCTGACCGGCGGCTCCCGGCCGGCGGTCTTCCTCGCCCACCCGGCCGGCGGCACCACCGCCGTCTACCGGCCGCTGGTCCAGCGGCTGCGGGCCGCGGGCGCGGACCGTCCCGTCTTCGGCCTGGAACGCCGGGCCGAGCTGCGGGAGGTTCCCGAACGGGCCGCCGCCTACGCCGCGCTGATCCGGGAAACGGCACCCGAGGGCGGCCCCTGGGTGCTGGGCGGCTGGTCCTACGGCGGGCTGGTCGCGCAGGAGGCGGCCCGGCAGATGGAGGCCGAACGACCGGGCTCGGTAGGGGCGTTGGTCCTCATCGACACCGTGCTGCCGCTGCCCGCCCCGCGCCTGACGCCGCTTCAGGAGGCGGAGCGCCGCTTCAGCGCCTTCGCCGGCTACGTGGAGCGCACCTACGGACGGCCGTTGCCGCTGCCGTACGAGCAACTGGCGGAGATGGACGACGAGGAGCAGATCGAGCTGGTCGTCAAGGCGCTGGAACAGGCGGTGGAGCTGCCGCCCGCCGTCGCCGAGCACCAGCGCACCTCCTACCTCGACCTGCGCAGCGGGGAACGCCACACCCCGGGCCGTTTCACCGGACGGACGCTGCTGTACCGTGCCACCGAACCGGCGCCGCACACGGTGCGCGACACCCGCTACGAGCGCGCGGACGAGGATTTGGGCTGGGCCGAGCTCTGCCCGGACCTCACGGTCGCGCCGCTGGAGGGCGCCCACCACCTCAACCTCCTGGACCCGCCGGTGGTCGACCGCCTGGCCGACCTGCTGGCCGGCGACCTCGCCCGCGACGTGGGCGAGGGCTGAGAAGCCCCGCCCCCTCCCCCACAGTCCCGATCCGCACATCACCACCGAGAAGGACCCGACCCGATGGCCGCTCAGCACAGACGCTCCATACTCAGCATGAAGTCGCGCACCGCCCGTGCCGCGGTCATCGGTGCCGCGACCGTCGCGGCGGTGGCCGGCCTCGTCGTCGCGCCCACCGCCTTCGGCACCGAGGGCACCCGGGTCACCGCCACCCAGCCCGCCGACGACGGCGCCCGCGTGGTCTCCGAGACCTGGCTGGCCGACCGGACGCTGGAGCTGCAGATCCAGTCCCCGGCCGTCGGCGGCACCGTCCCGACCCGGGTTCTGCTCCCGGCGAGCTGGTCGCAGAACACCACCCGCACCTACCCGGTGCTCTACATGCTCCACGGCGCCGGCGACGACTACACCTCGTGGACCCGGGAGACCGGCATCGAGGAGTTCGCCGCCGAGCGCGAGATGATCGTGGTCATGCCGGACGCCGGCCGCACGGGCATCGTCGCGGACTGGCGCCGGGGCGGCGACTACGTGGGCTTCCAGACCGACGAGCTGATGCAGCTCCTCCAGCGGAACTACCACGCCAACTCCACCCGCGCCGTGGCCGGCATCTCCACCGGCGGCTACAGCGCCATGGCCCTGGCCATGCACCGGCCCGGCACGTTCGGCGCCGCGGCCTCCTACAGCGGCATCCTCAACACGACCTTCCCCGGCATGCCGATGGTCGTGGAGCAGATCGTCAGCCGCGAGGGCATCAACGCCAACGACCTGTGGGGGAGCTGGCTGTTCAACTGGGGCACCTGGAGCGCCAACAACCCCGCCTCCAACGCCCGGCGCCTGCGCGGCACGGAGCTGTACGTCTCCACCGGCACCGGCCTGATCGGCGGCGTGGGCATGTGGCTGGAGGAGACGATGGAGTCCATCCTCTTCCCCGCCACCGAGACCTTCACGCTCGGGCTGCGCATACAGGGCGTCTCCGTCGAGACCAACCTGGTCTGGGGCGGCGCCCACCTGTGGTCCGACTGGGAGGCCGAGTTCCAGGAGTCCTGGCCGATGTTCGCCGAGGCCCTGGGGCTGCCCGAGTAGGTCCCGCCACCCGCGCCGCGCGCGGCCGGTCCGCCTGCGTCCCTGCGGCCCGCGCGGCGCCCACCGTCCCCGTCCGACAGTCCGACACCACCCACCGGCCCTCCCCCTCCCCTCGAACCCCCCTTGGAGGACCACCATGTCCCAGCCCACCGCCGCGGCCGTCCCTGGCGGCGCCACGGGTGCCGGAGCGCCCTGGGGCGCCAGGATGGGCACGTCCGACCGCATCCTGGTCGGCGTGTTCGTCGGCGTCCCCTTCCTCGCGGTGATCGCCTCGGTCTTCGTGCTGTGGGGGTGGGGGATCGGCTGGCACGAGGTGGTGATCGGCGCGGTGATGTACGTGATCACCCTGCACGGCATCACGATCGGCTACCACCGGCTGTTCACCCACAAGTCCTTCAAGGCCGCGCGCCCGTTGAAGATCACCCTGGCCGTGGCCGGCTCGATGGCCATCCAGGGCGACCCGATCACGTGGGTGGCCGACCACCGCCGCCACCACCAGTTCGCGGACCAGCCGGGCGACCCGCACTCGCCCTGGCGTTTCGGCACCTCGGCCTGGGCGCTGACCAAGGGCATGGTGTGGGCGCACATCGGCTGGACGTTCAACAACGAGAAGACGAACGAGCGGCGTTACGTCCCCGACCTGCTCGCCGACCGGGACATGATCCGCATCCGCCAGTGGCAGCCGCTGATCGCCCTGACCTCCTTCGTCGCGCCCGCCGTGGCCGGCGGCCTGTGGGGCGAGGGGACCTGGGACGGCTCGGCGGCCTGGTCGGCGTTCTTCTGGGCCGGCCTGGTGCGCATCGGCCTGCTGCACCACGTCACCTGGTCGATCAACTCGATCTGCCACATGGCCGGGGCCCGGCCGTTCAAGTCCCACGACAAGTCGGGCAACGTGTGGTGGCTGGCCCCGCTCTCCGGTGGCGAGGCGTGGCACAACCTGCACCACGCCGACCCGACCTCGGCGCGGCACGGCGTGCTGCGCGGCCAGATCGACACCAGCGCGCGACTGATCCGGATCTTCGAGAAGCTCTCCTGGGCGCGGGACGCGCGCTGGCCCGACGCGCGGCGCATCGCCTCGCGCTCGGTGCAGAAGGACGCTGCCGGCAAGGATTGAGGCGTGTCAACGCGGACCGCCGGGGCCGGGCCCGTGCCGTGCTTCCCGCTAGGCCTCGCCCCTGATGTGCGCCTGCACGAACTCGTAGGCCCGGTCCCCGATCCGCGGCCCCAGCGCCCAACTGGCCTCCACCGCCGAGAGGAAGTGCACCCCGCCCCACGTCCGGCTCAGCCCGCAGTCCTCGACGTAGGCGTTCCAGGTGTCCCAGCGCAGCTCCAGGTCGGTGGCCGGGGTCCGCCCCGGCTCCACCAGCGAGGAGCCCCGCTCCACGCGCAGCACCCAGCCCAGCTCCTCCGAGTCCAGGAAGCGCCGGGAGGCCTGCGCCTGCGCTGTCGCCAGCGTCGTGGACCCCGAGGGGTACTCGGGGTGGTCCCCGACGTTCAGGTAGGCCCGCCACTCGCGGCCCGGGAGGTCGTCGACGGTGCCGCGCCCGGGGCCGCCCCAGGCCCGTACCGGGCGGTCCCCGTAGACGTGGCGGACGGCGGAGAAGGGGCGCACGGCGTTGTGCCGGTACTTCTCGTTCCACACCACCACGCCCGCGTCGAACGTCGCGGTGGAGGCCGTCATGCACAGGTGCACCCAGCCGTCCAGGTCGAGTCGGTGATGCGCTGCCGCGGCGGAGACGGCGCGGCCGATGCCGAGGAACTTGTTGTCGAAGGCCTCGGCCGTGATCTTCTGGGCGTCGGTCAGCGCCGCGGAGGCGGCCAGGATCTCGTCCACCTGCCTGCGGTACGCCGCCGCGTTACGGTGGTCGCTGGAGCGGGGCGGGTCGGTACGGAACTCCTCGGGGTCCTCGAAGGAGTAGGGCCGGGTGAGGCGCCACTGCGGGGTCACGAACTGCTGGACGATGTAGGCCCCGAAGTCGGAGATGCCCTCGCCCATCCTGCGGCGGTGCGGGGTCAGGTCGGGCTGCCAGTGCGAGGGATCGGTCAGCTCGTAGGCGGAGTTGACCGGCGCGTAGCCCGTGTAGTCGTCGTACGGGCGCGGGTGGTAGCGCCGCCCGCCCTCGTCGCCGAGCTGGTTCATGCCGTCCCGCTCGCGGTTGGCGACCACGCCCCGGGCGGCGAGGTTCCCGATGCCCGCGGGCGTGGTCCGGTCCTCGCTGCGGTCCTCCGGGTCCAGGCCGAGGGAGCGCAGCAACTCCCTGCGGTCCTCCGCGAGTTGAGGGATGACGTTCTCGAAGACCCGCAGGATCGCGTACAGCAGGGCGATGTTCTTGTTCCGGTTCGTCTCCCGCTCGGAGGCGGGCCGGCGGCCCAGCCGCGAGTAGATCCCCACCGCGGTGGGGTGGTACGGCGCGAGCGCGTCGAACCACGCGTTCTGCGTCAGGTGCGTGACGCGGATGATCAGCGAGACGTCCATCGAGGCCAGCGGGTCCGCGAGGACGTCGTCCCGGTACACCAGGTCCCGGATGACGTTCCCCGTGTCGAAATCGAACTCCCCCGGATCAACGGCCGCCCGCGCCGAGGCCGCCCCCGCCCTCCCCGCGAGCCCCAGCCCCGCCACCCCCGCGACCCCGCCCAGAAACCCCCGCCGCCGCACCCCGCCACCACGCGTCTCCACCCGACAACCCCCTTCGCCGATGTCACGCCATGGTCGGCCGCCCCCTTTCCACGCCACAAGACACACCCACGCGTTCCCACCTGAAGGGGGTATTTCCTCGAACCGAATCCCGATTCCTCATGACGTTTCCCCCTCAACCACCACAGACCACGCACGCGCAACGTCACGGCGGCATCACCGTGGGTACGCGCCCGGTTTCGTCCCGCGCCCCCGGGAAACCCGGAGGTGGAGAGGGAAGCCGACCGAGGCGGGAGAGGGATCCCGATGACCGAGAGGACCGCCACAGGGCCGGGGGAGCCGCAGCCGGGGCCCGACCCCGTGCCGCCGAGCCCGACGCCGCCGCCCGGGCCGGGGGGACCGCGGCCGGGGCCGGCGCCCGGGCCGTTGCCCGGGCCCATGCCGGGGCCGCCGCCGGAGCCGATGCCTCCACCGGAGCCCGACCCCATCCCGCCGACCCCGCCGGGCCCGGACGAGCCGGAGCCCAAGCCGCAGCCGCAGCCCCCGCCGGTGCCGCCCCCGACCTAGGAGCGGCGGCGCGACAGCGCCACGGCCGTCGCGGCCACGGCCAGGGAGGCGGCCCCGGCGCCGCCCCACAGCAGCCACGGCCTGCCGGGCTCGGCCCGGGGCCGTGGCTCGCGCGCGAGCGCGGGCGCGGGCGGGCGTTCGGGCGAGGGCGACGACGAGGGCGACGGGGAAGGCGAGGGCGGCGGCGCCAGCACGGCCTCGAACTCCGCGAACAGCGGGTTCACGTCCGCCTCCCCCGGCTCCGCCCCGCCGCCCAGCAGAACCCGGTCCGGCCGCACCATCCCGAACCCGGTGTGCTGGTCCCGGCCGTCGCCGCCCTCCGGCCGCTGTGCGGTCTCGATCAACGCCCGCAGCACCTGGTTCTTCGTCCACTCCGGATGCGCCGACCACACCAGGGCCGCCGCCGCGGAGGCCACCGCCGTCGCCGAGCTGGTCCCGCCCTCGGGGAAGACGCACAGCACCGACGCGTCCGGCCACTCGCAGTGCCCCGGCATGTCCGTGCCCGGCGCCGCGAGCGCCACCTGCGGGCCGAAGGTCGAGAACGGCGCCCGCTCCGCGTCCGGGCCCACGGCGCCGATCCCCACGACGCCCGGACGGCTGGCGGGGAACTCGCTGGCGTTGCCCCCCTCTCCCTCGTTCCCGGTGCTCGCGAACACCAGCACGTCCCGCCGCGCCGCCTCCGCCAGCGCCGCGTTCACCTCGGGCACCCCGAAGCCGCGGTCCCGGCCGCCCCGCGAGATGTTGATGACGCGCGCCCCGCCCTCCACCGCGGCCAGGATCGCCTGGGCCATCCGCGCCTCGCCGTTGCTGAGGACGCCCCCGGCGCTCTCCGTCAGGCGGACGGGGAGGATGGACGCCTCCGGGGCCAGCCCCTGGATCCCGCCCCCGGCGCCCGAGCCGGCGATCAGCGCGGCCATGTCCGTGCCGTGGCCCGTGGCGTCCACCCCCGCGCCCGAACGGCCGTCCGTGAGGTCCACGCCGGGAAGGACCCGGCCGCGCAGCTCGGGCAGCGAGGCGTCCACGCCCGAGTCGATGACCGCGACCGTGACGCCCTGCCCCCGGGCCACCTCCCAGACGTCCTCGGCCCTCAACGCCCCGAGGTACCACGGGCGTTCGACGTCCTCCACGGCCCCGGCCGGCACCGCGGCCCCCGCCCACAGGACCGCCCCCGCGACGGGAACGGCCAGGGCCGCCCCGCCCCGCAGGCGGCCCCGGGCCCCGGCGAACCAGCGCGCCATCCCCACGCCTCCCCCTCCTCCCGGACTGCCGATCCGAAGAACGTACAGGAGGCGGCTGTGAGAACCCGGAGGGAGGGTGCGGCGGGAGGGGCACGGCGGGAGGGGCACGGCCGGAAGCCGGCGGAACGATCAGACCGCCGGCGCCGCCCGCAGCCGGTCCCCGGCCCCCAGCAGGTGCACGGGCAGCACCTCGCGCCCGTGCGAGATGAAGGACTCGATCGGCGGCGGCGCCACCTCCGCCAGCGCCAGCTCCGGGAAGCGCGCGAAGAGAGCGGGAAGCGCGATGCGCGCCTCGGCCCGCGCCAGCGGCGCGCCCAGGCAGTAGTGCGCGCCGTGCCCGAACGCCAGGTGCTCGGGTGCCGGGCGGGTGATGTCGAACCGGTCGGCGTCCTCCCCGTGCTGGGCCGGGTCGGTGCCCGCGGCGGCGAACACGGCCAGGATCGCCTCTCCCTGACGGATGGTCACCTCCTCGTCGATCTCCACGTCCTCCACCGCGTAGCGCAGCGGCAGGCTGGCGATGGAGGGAGCCCAGCGCAGCGTCTCCTCGATGACCGCGTCCCAGGTGACCCGCCCGTCGAGCACCATCTCCAGCTGCCCGGGGTGCGTGAGCAGAGCGTGGACGGCGTTCCCCAGCAGGTTGACCGTGGTCTCGTGCCCGGCGGACAGGACGAGCAACAGCGTGTCCAGCAGCTCCTGTTCGGAGAGCCGGTCGTCGCCCTCGCGGGCCTGGATCAGCGCGCTGGCGAGGTCGTCGGCGGGCTCGGCCCGCTTGAGCGTGACGAGTTCGGCGAGGATCCGGTACAGCTCGTGGTAGTTGGCGGCGGCCTCCTCCGGCGGGACGGAGGTCTTGAAGATGCTGTCCATGGTGCGCCGCAGCCCGGGCTTGAGATGCTCGGGAACGCCGTACAGCTCGCAGATCACCTGGATCGGCAGCGGCTGGGTGAACGCCTCGCGCAGGTCCGTGGGTTCGCCCGCCGGGGCCGCGGCCATCGCGTCGAGGAGGCCGTGGGTGATGGCCTCGACGCGCGGCAGCAGGGCCCGGGTGCGCCGGGCGGTGAACGCCGGGGCGACCAGGCGGCGCAGCCGGGTGTGGTCGGGCCCGTAGGCGGTGAACATGTTCCGCACCGCGACCCAGGTGTACAGCGGCCAGGTCTCCGGTATGCGCCCGGCCATGAACTCCGGCCAGTGCTGCCGCGCGTCCTTGGAGATCCGGGAGTCGGTCAGCAGCCGCTTGATCAGGGCGTGGCCGGTGATGGCCCAGGCCGGGACGGAGCCGGGGAGGAGGACGCGGACGGCCTGCCCCGCGGCGCGGAGGGCCGCGGCCTCGCCGGGGACGTCTCGTCCGGTGGGATCGAGGACGACAGCGGACTGGCGTTCCATGGGCTGGTTCCCTTCTGGTCGGGCGCGATCGGGGTGAATCGGGCGGGCAGCGCCTCCAGGGCCCGGTGGAACGGACCGGGGCGCCAGGTGAGCTGGTCAAAGGGAACGGACAGGTGGATGTCGCACAGCCACCCGGTCAGCCGGTCGATGGCGGTGCCGGCGATCAGCAGCGAGGGGTTGCGGGCGGGGCAGGCGTGCGGGCCCGCGGCGAACGCCAGGTGCGCGCCGGTGTCGGCGCGCGGCCCTCCCCCGCCTACCGCTGGGAGGTGCCCCCGGCCGGGGGGCTGCGTGGCGGTGTTGGCGGCGGCGTAGGAGACCAGCACCGGGGTGTGGGCGGGTATCCAGGTGCCGTGCAGGTCGACGTCGCGGCGCGGGTAGTGCGTGGAGTAGTTCATCAACGGCGCGTCGTACCACAGGACATGGGCCAGGGCGTCGGTGACGGTGAGGGCGCCGCTGGAGACGGTGCGGTAGTAGCGGGGGTCGGAGAGCATCCGCGCCAGGGCGTTGCCCATGAGGTTGGTCAGCGGGTCGGAGCCGGCGCCCAGGCAGGTGACGAGCTGGCCGATGACCTCCTCGTCGGAGAGCCCGAGGGGGTGGTCCAGCATCCAGGAGGTCACGTCCGGGCCGGGCTTCTGCCGCTTGGAGGTGACCAGTTCGACCATCAGCCGGGTGAACTCGTCGTTCGCGGCGTGGGCGTTCTCCGCCTCGGCGTCGAACATCCCCTCCATGGCGGCCAGGAGGAGCCGGCTGGACTCGTCCGAGACGCCGAAGAGGCCGGTGAAGATCATCGGCGGCAGGCGGCGGGCGTACTCGCCGATCAGGTCCACCTCGCCGCGGGAGGCGAAGCCGCGGATGAGGGAGTCGGCGGAGCGGTGCACCAGGTCGCGCAGCTCGTGGGGCTCGATCATGGCGAGGCTGTCGTTGGTGACCCGGCGGTAACGCGCGTGGATCTCGCCGTCGTTGAAGAGGGCGTTGGGCCGCCACCCCATCATCGGCAGCACCTCGCTGTCCGGCGGCACGGTCTGCTGCCACACCCGCGGGTCCTTGCCGTAGGTGTCGGTGTCGTGCAGCACCTCCAGGGCCGCGCGGTAGTCCGTCACCAGGGTCGCCGTCACGCCGGGCGCCAGCTCGACCGGGGCGCAGGCGCCGTACGCGCGCAGGCGCTCGTAGACGGCGTACGGGTCGGCGGCGAAGTCGGGGCCGTAGAGCGGGACGGGCGCGGTGGCCGCAGCGGCCCCCGGCTGGGACGGGCCGGGGCGGGAGGGGCCCGGCGGGGAGGGGTGGTTCACGGGTGCTCCAGGGCGGGGAGTTTCTGCAGGTGCTCGGCCAGCGCGAGCAGGGCGCGCAGCGAGGTGCCGCGGTCGCGCGCGTCGCAGGTGATCAGCGGCGTGTCGGGGGCCAGGTCCAGCGCCTTGCGCAGCTCGGCGTCGGGGTAGGCGGGCGAGTCGGGGAAGTGGTTGAGCGCCACCGCGTACGGCAGGCCCTGCTCCTCGATCAGCCCCATCACCTCGTAGGAGTCGGCGATGCGGCGGGTGTCCGCGAGGATCAGCGCCCCCAGCGCGCCGTGCGTGAGGTCCTTCCACAGCGCGTGGAAACGCTGCTGCCCCGGCGTGCCGAAAAGGCACAGCGCGAGGTCGTCCGCGAGCGAGACCCGGCCGTAGTCCAGCCCGACGGTGGTGGTCGTCTTGTCCCGCACCCCGTGGAGGTGGTCCACGACGGCGCCGGTGGCGGTCATGACCTCCTCGGTCTTCAGCGGAGGTATCTCCGACAGGCTGCGGACGATCGTGGTCTTGCCCACGCCGAACGGCCCGCTGACGATGACCTTGACCAGCTGCTGGTCGGGGTTGCGCAGGTAGATCCGGTCGCGGGCGGATCCGGTGGCGGCCCGGCTACTGGAGAGCGCGGAGTCCATCGATCACCCTTTCGAGGAGCTTCTTGTCGGGCCGCCAGGCGCGGCCGGGCGTGAACGCGGGGGCCGGCGCGCGGGCGTGCAGCAGGCCCTCGTCGAGGAGGTCGCTCGCCAGCACCTTCACGAAGCTGACGGGCAACGACAGGTGCGCGGCGACCTCGGCCAGCGGGAGGGCGCCGTCGAGCAGGATCTCCAGCACCCGCTGCTGGGCGGGCGTGAGGTCGCCCGGGACCTCGTCCACGGCCGACCGCAGCACGGTCAGGCGGTCCAGGACGTTGCGCGTGGGGTGCGTCCGGCCCCCGGTCCACACGTACGGCGGGATCAGCCGCCTGGTCATGCGGGCGCGCCGCCCTGGTCCGCAGGGGGCGGCGCCCCGTGCGGACGTGGCGGGCTGACCATGGCCTTGCCCAGCGTCTGGACCTGCTTCTGCATCTCGTAGGAGACGTTGTCCATCGCCACGGAGGGCCCGGTGAACACGGCCAGGTAGGTGCTCTCGGCGGCCGGGATGACGAAGATGTAGCCGTCGTACGTCTCCACCATCACCTGCCGCAGCAGGTCGCGTTCGCCGAAGTAGGTCTGGCTGGTGCCCTTGCCGGAGGCCAGCAGGGAGGCGAGCACGGCCGAGAGCTTCTCCGCTGTCTCGGGGTCGAGGCCGGAGTGGGCCTCGAAGAAGCCGTCCGCGGTGATGATCATGGCGTGCTGGACGTCCGGCACCTCGAGGATGGGCGCGAGGACGAACGACAGGTCGACCTCGGGTTTCCGTACCGGCACTGGGACGCTCATCGGCTTCCCCTTCTCTCAGTCTTACGGCTTACGCGTTCGCTCGGTTCGCTGGCGGTCGGTCCCCGGGGCCTCGCGGGCGCGCCCGGGGCCGCTCCTCACCCGTGCGCGCCGGGCCCGGCGTGCGGGCCGCGGTCTCCTCCGACGCCGGGGTCCCGGCGTCCCTCGGCGCGGCCGCGGGCGGTGCCGCGCTGGAGGGCGCCCATCCGGGCCGCGGCCTCCTCGGGCGGCCGGGCCCCGGGGACCCGGGGGGCGTCGGGGGCTTCCGGCGCCTCCGGCGCCTCCGCGTGGGCGACGGGGTGGTCGGGGGCGCGGCGGTGGCGCCGCTGCGGCAGGGGCGGCGGGTCGCCGGCGCCCTCCTCCGCGGCGGGGGCGTGCTCGGGGTGCGCGGGGGGAAGCGGGGCAACGTCCGCGGTGGGCGCGTCCGTTCGGCTCTCCGCCCGGGCCGCGGGGGCCCCGGCCGGCTCGCCCGCCGGATCCGGCACCCGGTCCGGGCCCGGCCCGGCCGACGGGCGCGAGGCCGGCGCCGGGGCGGGCAGCGGCCGGTCCTCGGCCTCGCTCACGGAGGTCAGCAGCTCGGTCGGGATGAACACCACGGCCTTGACGCCCGCGTAGTGCGAGGGCTCCACGGACACCCCGATCCCGTACTGGCGGCTCAGCTCGCCGATCGCGGCGAAGCCGGAGCGCGGCGGGTCGCCCAGCTCGGCCAGCGCGACTTCCTCCGTCCCGGCCAGCAGCGTGCGCGCGAGCCGGAACTCGTCGGCGTTCATGCCGATGCCCGCGTCGTTGATGACGACCACCGCGCCGTTGTGCGCCCGGTGCAGCGTGACCTCCACAGGCAGCGAACCGTGCGAGTGGTGCACGGCGTTGGCCAGCAGCTCGGCCACCACGATGGCGACCGGCTCGGCGGCGCGGTCCACGACCGCGACCGGCTGCGGCAGGTGGTCGACGATCTGCACCCGCTCGTAGCCGGGGATGCGGGAGCTGGCGCCCAGCACCAGGGCCCGCAGCGGGGCCTTGGTGCGCACCAGGCCCGCGCCGGCGCCGCAGACCACGCGGGTGACCTGGAGGCGGCGCAGGATCTGCTCGTTGAGGTAGTCGAGGGCGGCCAGCCGCTCGGCCAGCTCCGGGTCGTCGTACTTGTGCAGCAGGTCGTCCACGGCGGACTGCATCTGGTAACACATCGTCTGGAGCTTGGTGGTGGCCCCGCGCATCGCGGCGCGGGCCGCGCCGTCCACCCGCCGCCGCTCGTCCAGCACGGCCTCGGAGACGCCCGCCAGCACGGTGTCCAGCGCGGGGCCGCCGGCCGCGGCCAGCGCGTCGGGGTGCAGCGGCCCGGGGACCTTCACGTGCGGGTGGCGCAGGGCCTTGGTCACGGCCGGGAGCCGGGTGGAGGCCAGGTGCTCGACCTCCTGGGCCATCAGCCGCTCCCGCCGCTGAATGGCCGCCAACTCCCCTCGCACGCCCGCCAGGTGGGCCTCGGCGTGCTCCGCCCGATGCCTGGCCGTCACACGCTCGCGGCGCAGGCGCGGCTCGCGGACCGCGAGCACCACGACCAGCATGAGGGCGAGGCCGCTTCCGGCCGACAGCGAAGCGACGAGCGCCGCCGGTATGTCCATAGGTTCCCTACCCTGATGCCTGCGGCGATCTGCTTGCACACAGCCGTCACACGCGCACAGCACCCAGGGCTCCTTCACAACTGGGCGTCGTTGCCGACGATTTGCTCACGCTCGTCACGGCGACAGGCCAGAGTCAAGCAGCCACCCGGTCACGGCGCAACCCGTGCGCGTAACCGGAAGACATCGACCGGCAATCCCCCCGCAGCCCCCCGTTCGCACAAGCGGCCGTCGCCACCCCCCGCCCCTTCGTATACGACCGCCCTCGGCCGCGGTTCCCGCCCGGCCTTGGCGCGCCGCCCGGGCGGGCGCGCCTACGAGCCCCCGCCACCTGGCGGCGGGGGCTCGCGCGGTCGTGCCGGGGTCAGGGGACCGGGGTGGTGACCTGGAAGGGGGTGCCGTCGCCGAGGTGGAGGATGCCTCGGCCGGGGGTGGGCTGTTCGGCGGCGGCGCTGCGGGGGAGCTTGGCGCCGATGAGTTCGCCGACCCGGTGGGTGGAGGGGGAGAGCAGCACGCCGCGGCGGCACTTCTTCGCGTCGACCTGCCAGCCGGTGAAGCCGTTGCAGATCTCGCCCTCGTCGCCGCCCAGGATCAGCGAGCGGCCCAGCTCCAGGCCCTGGGTGACGATGCCCTTCAGCTCCTCGCCGCCCCCGGCCCGCCGCAGGTCCTCGCCGTCGTCCACGATGAAGACGACCGGGTTCTCCCGCGAGGAGGTCGCCACGGCCTGCTTGACCTCGTCCGCGGTGAGGTCGGAGCCGGTGTAGACGGCCACGACGCCCTCCTGCCCGGCGAGTTCGCGCAGAGGCGAGGGCCGCGGGGCGGCGACGGCCACGCGGACGCCCTGCTTGAGGTAGGACTTGGCGAGCATCGTCAGGACCGTGGAACGGCCGGACTTGGCCGGTCCGGCGACGATGAACGCCGGCGTGCCCTGGCCCAGGTCGGGGCCGTAGCCCAGGAGTTCGTCGCCGCCGACGCCGACCAGGCCCCACAGCCGCGAGGCCGCGGCGTCGGGGTCGCGCATCTTCCACGCCTCCTCGAAGGTGAGGCGGGAGGGCAGCACGTCCACGCGGAACGGCCGCCTGGCGCGCGGCAGTCGGTCGTCGCGCTGGGTGGCCCAGTCCCCGATGGCGGTCAGGGCCGCTGCCTGGGCCTGGCCGGAGAGCTCCTCGGCGAGCACCGCGACCTGGATCTCGGTGAGGGCCTGGTTGCGGAACATCCGCCCGTCCACGATCTCCTCGGGGACCTTCCGGGCGGGCATGCCGATGTGTGAGTAGTCGCCGCGGTCGTTCAGCCGCAGCGTGTACTTGTCCTCGGTGAGCGTGGCGATGCGGCCGGAGAGGACGGTGCGGTCCCCGACGACGACCATGTGGATGCCGACGCTGGCGCCCTCGCGGAAGAGGACGTACAGCTCGTCGGTGAGCGCCCCGTGGTCGATCTCGCCGAGGGTGGAGACCCAGCCCTCCCAGCGGTCGAGCAGAACGACGATGTGCGGCAGCCGCTTCTCGGGCTCGGCCGCGGCGCGCTGCTCCCCGATGTCGGCCAGCGCGTCGGTGGCCAGGATCTCCTGGCGGCGGTCGAGTTCGCCGCGCAGCCGCTTGATGAGGCGCCGCACCCGCTCGGGCTGGTTGCGGTTGACCACCGCGCCGCAGTTGGGCAGCTTGGTGAGGGCGTTGAGCGCGCCGTTGCCGCAGTCGATGCCGTAGAGGTGGACGTCGGCGGCGGAGTGGATCCAGGCCAGGGAGCCGGCCATGGTGCGCAGGAGCTGGGAGCGGCCCGAGCGTGGCGAGCCGCCGACGATCATGTGGCCGAAGGTCTTGAAGTCGATCGCGAGGGAACGCCGGGCCTGCTGGTCGGGCAGGTCCTCCACGCCGTAGGGGGCGGCGGGCAACTGCCCCAGCGGGGCGGGGTGCTCCAGGTCGCGCAGCAGGACCTTCTCGCCCAGCGCGGGCAGCCAGGGGCTGTGCTGCTTGGGGTAGCCGAGCTGCTGGTCGGCCTCGATGATCGCGTCGACCAGGACCTTGAGGTCGGTGATCTCCTCCTCCTCGGACTTGGCGCCGGGCGGGCGCTTGAGGAGACCGCGGCCCAGGTCGTTCCACTCCAGGCGGCCGGTCCAGGGGCGGGCGGCCATCGGGTCCACGGCGCCGGGCCGCCGGCCGCCGACGCGGCCGGACTGGAAGGGCACCAGGGAGGAGGCGCCCAGGCGCACGTACGCGCGGCCGGGCGTGGACTTGGCGATCTGGCCGGCGTCGGGGGCGTCGATGACGTCGGAGGACTCGGAGGCGTCGGTGACGCGCAGGGCGATGCGGAGGTTGGTGTTGGCGCGGATCTCGGGGGAGACGACGCCGCTGGGGCGCTGGGTGGCCAGCAGCAGGTGGATGCCGAGGGAACGGCCCCGCTGGGCGATGTTGACCAGGCCCTTCACGAAGTCGGGCAGCTCGCGGACCATCGAGGCGAACTCGTCGATGACGATCAGCAGCCGGGGCAGTTGCGCGAGGCGGCCGGGGTTGCGGCGGACCAGGTCCTGGTAGTCCTCGATGTCCTTGGCGCCGACCCCGGCGAGGATGTGCTCGCGGCGGGTCAGCTCGGCGCCGAGAGAGGCCAGGGCGCGCTCGACCAGGTGGTTGTCGAGGTCGGTGACCATGCCGACGGTGTGCGGGAGCTGGACGCAGTCCTTGAACGCCGAGCCGCCCTTGTAGTCGACCAGCACGAAGGTCATATTGTCCGGGCTGTTGGCCACGGCCAGGGAGGCGACGATGGTCTGGAGCAGCTCGGACTTGCCTGAGCCGGTGGTGCCGGCGATGAGGCCGTGGGGGCCGTCGCGGCGGATGTCGATGGCGAAGGCGCCGTCGTAGGACTCGCCGATGACGGCCTCGGTGGACTGGCCGCCCAGGCGCCAGCGGGCGGCAACGGCCCCGGCCGTGGGCGGCTCCATCTCGATGACGTCCAGCAGGCGGCTGGAGGAGGGCAGGGCCGCGTCCTCGGACTCGCCGCTTATGTCGCGGATCGGGGAGAGGGAGCGGGAGAGCAGCTCGCACCACTCCGGCGGGACCCAGTCCGGGCGCACGCCCCGGATGCGCCAGGCGCCGGTCTGCTCCACGCGCAGCCGGTCCGCGAGCTGGGCGGGGGCCGGGCCGCCGGGGGACGCGCCGGGCCCGCCGCCGGGGACGGCGAGGAAGGTGTGGAAGCCGGTGGCGTAGCCGGGGTTGCGGGACGGGCCGCCGCCGTGGGCGGCGCGGTCGGGGTTGGGCTCGGCGATGACGACGGCCTGGCACTCGCCGGGCAGGAACCGCTCTTCGTCGTCGATGCACAGGGCGAAGATGGACACGGCCGGGCCCTCGCGCAGCAGGCGGATCACGCCGGGCAGGGACCGCATCCGGCGGGAGCCGTCGAAGACGACGACGATGTCGGGGTCCTTGAACGAGGTGGCGGCGGCGCGGGTCTGCTTGGCGGCCTTCTGTCGGGCGTCCAGAAGCTGGGTCAGCTCCGCGATGCGGGCGCCGACGGTCTCGGCGTCGGTGCCGATGAGGGCGTTGACCTCGTGCTCGGGGCCGGGGCGGCAGTGCGGCAGCCAGCGGGTCCAGTTCCAGCTGTACTGGCCGGAGCCGTCGGTGAGGACGTAGAACTGCACGTCCACGTGGCTGTGCAGGACGGCGAGCTGGCTGACGGCCCAGCGGCCCAGCGCGCGGGAGGAGTCGCCGGGGCCGGCGAAGCCGACGACGCCGAGGGTGCGCAGCGGGAGAGTGACGGGGGCGTCGGCGATCTTCCAGGCGACCTGCCGCTTGTGCTCGTCCTGCTCGGGGTCGTTGAGCACGACCTCGGAGTCCAGCTCGTGGGTGCCCACCCGGATGAGCAGGTGGTCGTCGTCGGTGCGGCGCCGCTCCCACAGGCGGGTGCGGGGGCCGGTGGCCTGGTTGAGAACGGTGGCCGGGTCGGGGGCGGCGTGGCGGCGGGCGAAGCGCTCGGCGATGAGCGCGTCGCGGGCGTCCTTCTCGATCCGGGCCTTGCGCTCCCCGTACTCGGCGACCTTCTGGGCGTGCGAGATCCGGCCCCGCTTCTTGTCCATGAAGTAGTTGGACAACATCATGATGGGGCTCATGAAGGCCATCATCAGGAAGATCCAGCGGCCGGTGAGGCTGGCCATGGCCACGGCGCCGACGACGGGCAGGATGGCCATCAGCCAGGGCAGCGGGCGGCGTTCGCGCTCGCCGGGGGGCCGGGGCAGGGTGAACTTGGTCTGCCGCTCCGGGGGGAGGAGCCGGGGCGGGCGGTTGTAGTCCAGGCCCGCGCCGTCCTCGGAGACCTTCAGGGCGGCGTCCGGCGGGAAGTAGGGGGTCAGCTCGAAGAGGGAGTCGCCCATGGCGAGTTGCTTGCCGAGCTTCCAGTCGGCGCGGTCGCCCTCGGTGTGGGCGAAGGGCTCGCCGTCCAGTCGGGGCTGCTCCTGGCTGTAGCAGGTGACCTTGCAGGAGCCGTCGGGGGCGACGCGCAGCGTCATGGCGTGCGGCGGCAGCGTGGGGTCGCTGACCCGGATGTGCACCTGCTCGCCGCCGCCGATCTCGACCTTGCCGGGGCCCAGGCGGTGAACGGCCCCGGCGGCTGGACCGCCGACGACGCGCAGCTCGACGACGCCGCTGGGCTCCCCGGGCCAGCAGCCACTGGCGTTGTGCAGGCTGACGACCGCGCCCTCGCGCAGCGGGGACTCGGCCAGGGTCGTGGCGGGGTCGACGTACTCGCCCGCGACGAACAGGGGCGTGCCGCCCGGCGCTTCGGCACCCCACTGGCCGGAGGCGGCGGCCGGGCTGGCCACGCGGCTGCCGACGACGCCCGCCAACTCGGGGGTGAGGTCGCCGATCTGGGTCTCCGGGGCGGCGTCGATCACGGCGTCGGCACTGAGACCCCCGACCGGGTCCACGACTGTCAGGGTCAGGCGCACGCTCTTCCTCCCGTTGCTGACGCGGCCCAGAAACTTCGCTGGACATGACCATAATCGCATCTTGCGCCGTTGTGACAACGGCCCTTGCGCGGCTTCCGGAACGCCCGGGAACCGCACGGCTGTGTGCGGCGTCTGTGCTGTCGGTGCGGTTCGCGGAGGTACACGCGAGATCGCTGCGAAAGGCGTTCTTGACCGGGGTATCGCCCCGTGCTTCGCGGTCGTAGTCTGAGGAACGGAGCCCTGCCGCTCCATCCGTATCCCAGCGGGGGGACCGGCCCTCCGCCTCACTGAGGAGGGGAATGCCATGCCAGACATGGATGTAACGTATGACGAGATGACCTCGGCCGGTGACCGGCTCATCAGCGAGCAGGAGCAGATGGACGCGAAGCTCAGCGAGCTTCAGTCGTACATCCAGGGCCTGGTGTCGGACGGTTACGTGACCTCGCGTTCCTCCCGCGCCTTCGAGGAGTCCTACACCCAGTTCACCGACGGCGCCCGCAGCATGCTGGAGGGCCTGAACGGCATGGGCCAGTTCCTGCGGACCGCGGCCCAGACGCTGGAGGACACCGACGCCCAGCTGGAGAGCACGATCCGGGGCAACTGAACGACCCGTCATCCGCGAGGGGTTCGTGTCCGACCGGGGCGGCTCCCCCGCGCGCCGTGTGCGCGCCCGGGGGGCCGCCCCGGCGGTTTTTCCCGGACGCGGGGAGAAGGGCCGCCCTGGGTTTGCGGGGGCTTTGCTCGAATCCCGTGCGGAATGGGGCGCGTGAGAAGGCCGCGCGCGGACGTGGGGATATCGCGGAAATCCCGTGACGAACGATCTCCGCGCCGGCCGCCGTAAAGCGGCCATTCCCGCGCCCGCGCGCACGCCCGCCCTTCCGGGACGGCTCAGCGGGCGGTGGTGACGGTGAACAGGCCCACCTCCTCGCGGTCCTGCGTCACCTCGCGGAACCCGGCCCGGCGGGCCCACGCGGCGACCTGCGCGGCGGGGCGGCAGCGCGTCGGCCCGGGTCCGCCGTCCCGCTCGCGCAGGGCGCCGGCGATCGGATCCCGCCGCGGGTGCCGGGTCCGGATCGTGAAGATCAGCGCGCCGCCGGGGGCCAGCAGGCCGCGCAGCCGGGCCAGCGAGGCGCGGATCAGGTCCTCGTCCAGCACCAGTTCGTACAGCCCCGCGACGAGAATGACGTCCGGGGCGTGCGCGGGCGGCTCGGGGTCGAAGGCGTCGCCGCGCTCGTAGACGATCCGGGTGAGCCCCCGCTTCCTCGCCTCGGCGCGCCCCTGGGCCAGCCCGAGGACGGCGACGTCGCGGCAGATCACCTCGACCGCGTCGTGCGGGTGGTCGGCCAGCAGGTCCTGGAGGTAACGCCCGGTGCCGGCCGCCACGTCGAGGATCCGCACGGGGTTTTCGGGGTCGGTGGGGCGGCGGCGGGCGATCTCCTCGTGCAGCGTGCGGCGCAGCAGCAGGGCGCGGGCGCGGACGGCCCGGCAGCCGGGGGCGTCGAGGTAGGCGCGGTCGATCAGGCGGCCGATGCCGAGGCTGCCGCGGGCGCGGTCGAGATAGACGTGGTCGAGCGCGGGGCCGCTGTCGAAGCCGTGGCGCAGGCCCGTCCTGATCCCCTGGCTGGTGCGGCCCACGGTGCGCAGCAGGCCGCGCAGCAGCGCCCGCCCGACGCGATCCGCGAACGCCAACGGCAGGGGCCGGGCCCGGCGCGCCACGCCCGCCGGGTCGTTCACGGCCTTAGCGGGGCGGTTCATCGAGGCGTGTCCTTCCATGTGTGCCAGCCTCGCGGCGGCAGCGGGGCGCGGGCATCCGTCGCGCTACTCAGGGGGGCGGGAGGGCCGTACTCAGCCGGGGTGAGTACGGGAGGGGCGGGCCGGATCGCCGCCGCGCCGGAAACGATTGCCTCTGGATAGTTCTCGATATATCGTTGACGTGTCGGCAACGGAAGGCCGACATCCGAACGAGCCGGGAGATCCCCGGATCGACACCCAGAGGAGTCATCCATGCACAAAATGCGCATGCACCCCGGACACCCCTTCGACCGGCGCGGCGGCGAGTTCCCCCCCGGCTTCAGACGGCGGTGGGAGGGGCCGCCCTTCGACCGCGGCATGGGCCGGCCGGGCGGCTTCGGCCGCCCCGGCGGACGCGTCCGCGCACGGCGCGGCGACGTGCGCGCCGCGATCCTCGCGCTGCTCGCCGAACGCCCCATGCACGGGTACGAGATGATCCAGGAACTGTCCGAGCGCACCGGGGGCGCCTGGCGCCCCAGCGCCGGCTCGGTCTACCCGGCCGTCCAGCTCCTGGAGGACGAGGGCCTGGTCACCGCCGACCGCGAGGGCGGCCGTCGGCTGCTGCGGCTCACCGACGAGGGCCGCGCCGCCCAGGAGGCCGGCCCCGGGGAACGCCCTTGGGAGCAGGTCGCCGCGGGCGTCGCCCCCGGCCGCAGGCACCTGCGCGACGGCATCGGCCAGTTGGTGGTCGCCGCCCGCCAGGTCGCCGAGGCCGGCACCGAGGAGCAGCAGACCGAGGCCGTGGAGATCATCGCCGAGGCCCGCCGCCGCCTCTACCGGCTCCTGGCCGGCGAGGAGACGACGGGCCAGGAGGCCAGGAACGGGGAGGCGGGTCAGGAGGACGCGCGGTGAGCGCGCCAGTCCTCCTTCAGCCTCTCCCAGCGGGCCGCCTGACCCGGCGTCAGGCGGCCCCGGAGCTCGGCCAGTTTGAGGAGATTGGCCTCGGCGTCGGTGGTCAGGGTGCGGGCCTCGGCCCGGTAGTGGTCGTCGATGAGGGCCTCAGTCTCCGCCTCGTTCATCACCGGAACGACCCGCTCGGCCAGGCGGTTGGTGTTGCGGTAGGAGCCCTGGAGACGGAAGGGCGGCTCGGTGCGGGTGGCGTCGTCCTGGCCGGCCGAGGCGATATAGGCGGCGTTGACGGCCAGCGTCGTGCGCTGGATGTGCAGCAGCCTGCGCAGGACGGCCAGCACGCGCTCCAGCTCGGCCGGGGCGTAGGGGTGCGACAGCCGGTCGGCCGAGGCCGTGGCGTCGCCGCGCGCGAGGCGGACGAGCAGCTCGGTGTCGGCGCGGTCGCGGCCGGCGAGCGGGGCGAGCACGGGGTTGGCGGTGAGGGCGTTCTCGATGTGGCTGAGGGCGAACAGCTCCTCCCGGCCCGCGAGGACGTCGCCCAGGTTCCACACGTCCGCGCGGTTGGCCAGCATGTCCGGCAGCCGGAAGCGGGTGCCGGACTCGGTGAAGGGGTTGCCCGCCATCGACACGGCGAAGCGCTTGCCGCGCAGGTCGAAGGTGGCCGGCGCGCCGTCCGAGGCCCGCACCCCGTCGACGCGGCGCTGGGCGTCGGTCAGCGGGATGAAGCGCTGCAGGAGCTCCGGCGAGACGTGCTGGATGTCGTCCACGTGCAGCAGGACGTTGGTGCCCAGCTCCAGGGCCAGGCCGATCTTCCCGACCTCGCGGCGGGCGGCGGCGTCGGGGGCGGCGGCCGGGTCGAGTGAGGTGGTGCCCTGGCCCAGGGCGGGGCCGTCCACCCGGACGAAGGCCAGCCCGAGCCGGGCGGCGACGTACTCCATCAGCGTCGTCTTGCCGTAGCCGGGCGGGGAGAGCAGGAGCAGCAGGCCCTGGCTGTCGGTTCGGCGCTCCTCCCCCGCACCGCCCAGTTGCTTGGCGAGGCTGTCGCCGATCAGCGGCAGGTAGACCTCGTCGATCAGGCGGTTGCGCACGAACGCCGGCATCACGCGCGGCCGGTGGGTCTCCAGGCGCAGCCGCTCGCGTTCTGCCTCCAGCAGCGCGGCGCGGCGGCGGGTGAAGGCGCGGTGCGCGGGCACCCGAGTGGTGCGGAACTCCCCGGTGCGGGTGAGGAATTCGTCCAGCCGCAGCGTCAGCCTTCCGCCCCGCACGCGGGGGTGGCTGCCCAGCAGCCCCTCGGCCGAGGCGGTCAGCCCGGCGTCCACCGGCCGGTGGCCGACCAGCCCCTCGCACAGCTCGACGGCGACGGCCTCGGGCAGGTCGGCCTCGTCGAGGCCGCAGGAGCGGGCGAACGCCCCGAGCCAGGCCCTCAGCAGCTCCGCGCGGGCCGCCAGGCCGGGGAGGTCCTCGCCCAGCGCGTGCAGTTCGCGGGTCAGCTCCTTGGCCCCGGGCCCGCCGAGCGCGGCGCGGAACTCCTCCCGCAGTGCGCGGGCCCCGCCGCCGACCGCGAAGTCGGGTCCGCCGCGGGCCAGTTCGTCGTAGAGGTAGGCGCCGGCCGCGGCGGGGTCGGCCTCCGGGCCGGGGAACGCCAGGCGTTGCCCGAAGGCGGCGACGGCGGCGGTGAGTTCGCCGGTGAGCGCCTGGACGGCCCCCGTGGTGGCGGCCGTTCCGAAGGTGGCGGCGGCGCGAGCCAGGGACTGGGCGCGGGTGGCCAGGGCGGCCCGCTCGGCCGGGGCGCAGCCGTGGGCCCAGTAAAGCTGGGCGGCGGCGCGGGCCGGGGCGGGGTGGCGCAGCAGGTCGGCACTGCGGTGCAGGGCGAGCAGGGCGGTGAGGATGACGGTGGCGTCGTGGTCGTGGACGCCGCGGTCGTAGCCCTCGTCGAAGGCCGACTCGGCGGCGGCGCGCACGAGTGCGGCGACCGTCTCCCCGGTTTCGGGGCCCTCCGCGGAGGCGGTGGCGGCGAGGGCGGCGGGCAGCACTCCGGCGGCCAGGTGCTCGGCCCGGTAGACGGCGGGGGACTCCGAGACCAGCGGCTGGTCGAAGAACTCCCGGGCGGCGGCCAGTCCGGCCTCCCGGACCGGGGCGCGGTAGTCGGTGCCGACGACGGCGAAGGCCAGGCCGTCCGCGCCGTGCGGGACGAGGGTGAGGTCGAGCGGCTGGGTGGTGACGGAGAAGCGGTGGCGGCCCAGGCGGATGGTGCCGTCGGCCGCGCGCAGGTCGGCGCGGTCCCGCAGAGCGCGCACGGCCTCCTGGCGGGCGGCGGTCAGGCGGCCCTCCAGCTCGTCGGCCGGCACGGTGGCCCCGGCCTCCCGCAGCTCCCCGGCGGTGGCCCGGATCCGGGCCACCAGCGGGTCGCCCGCGAAGTAGGCGTGCACGGCGGCGTCCGTCTCCAGCGCGGCGGCGCGGCGGGCGACGGTCTCCAGCAGCCGGCCGGCGGAGCCGGTCAACCGCTGGGCGTGGCGGGCGCGTTCGTCCAGCGCGGCCTGGCGCCGGGCGGCGAAGGTCTCGTGGATCTCCTCGCGGCGCTCGGCCAGGGTGGCGGCGAAGTCCTCGTGCTCCGCGAACCGGGCGGCGAGGTTCTCCACGTGGAGCAGGAGCCGCCCCAGGTGCTCGTCGCACTCCTCGGGGGTGCGGGCGGCGGCCAGCGCGGCGACCACCGACTGCCCCAGCAGGGCGAACTCGGCGGCGAACTCCGCTCGTCCCTCGGCCTCCGCCAGCTCCCTGCGCCGGCCCTCCAGCACGGCGCGGGCGCGGTTGACGGCGCCCAGGACCTCGCCGATGCGCTTCAGCAGGCCGGTGCGGACGGTGGCGTCCGCGATGTCCAGACCGCCGATGACCTCGGTGACGGTGCCCAGCCGCGCGGCCTCGGCGTCGATCTCCCCGGCCAGGGGCGCGGCGTGGGCGACGCTGTCCACGGCGGCGGCGCGTTCGGCCAACTGCCGTACGGCGGCGAGGGTTTCCTCGAAGGCGTCGGGCCGGGAGAGGGCGGCGACGGCGCGGCGGCCGGTGGCGGCCAGGGACTCGGCCAGCCGTCCGGCGAGGGCGTCCACGCGGGCCGGGTCGGCGTACTTCACCTCGCGCAGCGTCTCGGCGCGGCCCTGGGCCTCGCGCAGCTCCGCGAGCAGGGCGACCCAGCCGGCGGCCCGGCGCGGGGCCTCGCCGCGGGCGCGCCGCAGCAGCGCGGTGACCTCCTCCTCGGCGGCCGTCAGCGACTCCTCGGCCTGCCGCCGCAGTTCGGCGACGCGCCGGTACTCCTCGACCACGGCCGCGGCTGCGGCGCGGACTTCGGCCAGGGGCTCGTGGAGCGCGGCCAGGCCCTCCTGCCGCAGCCAGGGGTGATGGTCGGCCAGCCCGTCGCAGGCGGCGACGATCCCCTCGAACACGGCCGTTCCGGGGGCGAGTTCGGTGGCCATCCGGGCGACGGTCAGGGCCCGGGAGACGCCGCGGACCAGCTCGGCGTTGCCGATCCTGGCCAGGGGGCCGGTGCCCGCGGGGCGCCCTGCGGCGTGCGCCTCGGAGACGAACGGGGTCCGCCACAGCTGCACGGGGTGGACGCGGCCGGGCTCGGGGGTCGCGGCGCGCAGCAGCGCGAGGGTGCCGTCCTCCAGCAGGGCGTGGCCCTGGGCGCTGAGGGGGGCGGCGACCTCCTTGCGGATGAGGTTGTAGGGCAGCAGCAGGCAGCGGCCGTCCCCGGCGGCGCGGGCCCGGAAGAGGTAGAGGACGTCCTCGCCGTTGGGGGCGTGGACGGTGCTCTCGTAGGCGAACTCCCCGGGCGGGCCGGGGATGTCGAACGTCCGGGCCGCGGCCCCGGCGGGGGCGTCGGCCAGGCAGTAGCCGCCGGGGAAGACGATGCCCTGGTCCTCGGGCAGGGCCCGGCAGTCCTGGCCGATGCCGTCGAGGCGGACGAGGTCCCCGGTGCGGGTGTTGAAGACGAAGTGGCGCGGCGCGGGCTCGTTGTAGGGCAGGACGCGCAGCAGGAGCAGGGGCCCGACGCGGGCGTGGGCGACCTGGGCGTCGGCCAGGGACTGGAGGGGCTCCTCGACGGGCTCGTGGTGCACGCCGTCCGGCCTGCCGGTGTCGTTGGCCGTCTTGAGGGTGAGCCGGCCGCCGAGGGTGGAGACGAAGAGGGTGCCGTCCACGGCGATGTGCGGGTGGGGGCCGGGGACGTGGCTCTCGCGGCCGGCCTCGGTCCACGCCAGGCCGCCGGGGGCGGGCCGCAGGTGCTCGCGTTCGCCCTTGGCGTCCTCGTAGGCCGGGCGGCCGTCCGGGTGGAGGCGCCAGCGCAGGACGCGGATGTCGCTCTCGCGCTCGCCGGTGGACCAGACGGCCAGCAGCCGGGAGGCGGACCGCCGCAGCCGGGTCAGGCGGGCGCCGCGGAAGTAGCGGTGCAGCTCCTCCAGGTCGCGCCGGAAGTCCGGGGCGTCCAGCAGGCCGGGCACGGCGTCCTCGGGGGCGGGCGCGGCCTCCCCCTCGGGGCCGAGGCGGTGCAGGGTGAGGGTGTCGCGGCCCGTGGGCACGTGGGCGGCGAGCAGCAGCAGCCCGCCGGCGTGCGCCAGGTCGCGCGGCAGTGCGGGCTCCCCGGTCTCCAGCGTCGCGGTGGCGGCCAGTTCGAGCCCCCCGCCGCCGAACGCCTCCACGCGCCGGGCGTTCAACTCCTCCGCCCGCGCGGCCAGATCGCGCGCCGCGGCCGTCATCCGCCCGAGCAGCACCTGGTAGCTGCCGGCCTCCGCCTCGCCGCCGGGCCCGTCGGCGTCCCCCTGGCCGGACAGGCCGCCGTCGCCTCCGGAACGGCCGCGCCCCGCCGCCGCGCTTCCCGGGACTCCCCCCGCGGCGGCGCGCGGCACCTGCCCGCTGCCGGCACCGGGCGGGTCAACGCCCGCCACCGCGGGGCCGCCTGCCTCCGGCCTGCCGCCGGGCACCGCCACGCCCGGACCCCCGGCCGCCTCCGCCGCCTCGCTCACGGTCACCCTTCCTTCCCCATCTCCTTGCCGGCCCCTGCCCGGGGCCGCCTCACCGCGAACGCCCGCAGGACCGCCCGCCGTCGCGCGCCCGTCACCGCGCCGCACGTGCCGGACGGCGCCCGGCCCGGGGCGCGGGCGCGGCCACGCGACCCCCGCCCCTCAGGCCGGGGGCGTGCCGGGCCCGGAACGGCCCGGGCGTGCCGCCCCGCAACGGCCGGGCGGCGCGGCCTACTTGTGCAGCGTCACGCCGTTGGCCGCGCCCGCCGGGGCGGGGCCAGCCATCAGCTCGGCCAGCGGCGTGTCGCCCAGGCCCTGAGCCCGGACGGCCTCCAGCAGCGGGCCGAGGCGGTCGGCGCCGTCCCCGCCGCGGGCGATCAGCGTGGACAGCAGCCCGGCCAGGGTCAGGTCGCGCACGCCCGCCGCGCCGAGGCCGCCGACCATCGCGCTCAGGTCGCGGGTGAAGGTGGAGCCGTCCTTGTCCAGCCAGGGCCCGGCCAGCGTGCGCGCGCTCTCGGAGCGCTCCACGAACGCGTCCAGCCCCTTGCCCGCCGTGATCGAGCCGACGAGCCGGTCGAAGAAGACCGAGTCCCCGCCGACGATGTCGATCCGGGCGTTCTCCAGGCCGGTGCCCACGAGCGTGGCCTGCGCCTCCGCGATCCGCCGCTGGACGTCCAGGCCGGCGATCCGGATCTCCTTCTCGGCGTCGATGCGCAGCCGGTACTCCTCGTGGTCCCGGCTCGCGGCGTCCAGCGCGGCCATGGCCCCGGCCTTGTCGCGGATGCCGGTGGCCTCGGCCTGCATCCGCTCGCGCAGGGCCTCGGCCTCCGCGAGCCCCTTCTCCTTCTCGGCGACCGCCTCGGCGATGCCCATCTCCTTGGCGGCCTCGGCCTCCGCGTGCTTGGTGCGGGCGATGGCGTCGGCCATCCGCTCCCGCACCTCTGCCTCGGCCAGCCCCTCGGCGGCGCTCTGCGCCCGGGTGCCCTCGGCGGTGCGGATGGCGGCCTGCGCGTCGAGGTCGGCGGCCTTGCGCCGGGCCTCGGCCATCTCCAGCAGCTCGCGGGCGCGGTGCGCGGCGGCGGCCTCGGCCGCCTCGGCGGCCTTGATGTCCTTCACCAGCCGCTCCTGCGCCTCGGCCTCGGCGGCTATGACCCGCCCCTGGCGTTCCCGCTCGGCCTCCTCCACCGCGCGCAGCTTCTTGATCTCCTCCTCCTGCTCGGCGACGGTCTTCTCGACCGCGATCCGCTCGCGCACGACGTCGGCGATCTCCCGCTTCTCGCCCTCCAGTTCCTTGTCCTTGGCGATGCGCTGCAGCTCCGTCTCCCGCTCGCGGGCGATGACCTCGAGGACCCGGTCCTTCTCGATGCGCTCCTGCTCCACGGCGACGACCCGGTCGCGGTTGAGGCGGGCGACGACGATCTCGCGCTCGCGGTTCTCGTTCTGCACGCCGAGCTGCTCGTCGGTCTTGATGGCGGCGCTCTGGGCGCGCAGCCGCTCCTCGGACTGGATGCGGAAGGTCTCGGCCTCCTCCCGGGCGCGGGTGGTCTCGATCTCGCGCTGCTGTTTGATCTCGGCGTCGGCCTGGCGGCGTTCCAGCTCCAGGACGGCCTCGCGGGCGTCGACGTTCTGCCGGGTGATCTCCTTCTCCTCGGTGCGGCGGAACTCGTTGGTGAGAACGTTCTGGGCCGCGGTGAGTTCGGTGATCTTCCGGATGCCCTGGGCGTCGAGGATGTTGTCCTTGTCCAGCGCGGACAGCGGGGTCTGCTCCAGGTAGTCGATGGCCGCGTCCTCCAGGCTGTAGCCGTTGAGGTCGGTGCCGATGACGGCGATGATCCGGTCGCGGAACTCCTCGCGCTTGGTGTAGAGGTCGGCGAAGTCGAGCTGCTTGCCCACCGTCTTGAGGGCCTCGGAGAACTTCGCGTTGAACAGCTCCTGGAGCGTGGCCCGGTCGCTGGCGCGCTGGGTGCCGATGGCCTGCGCCACCTTGATGACGTCCGAGACCGTCTTGTTGACGCGTACGAAGAACGAGATGCGGATGTCGGCGCGGATGTTGTCGCGGCAGATCAGGCCCTCGCGGCCGGTGCGGCCGATCTCGATGGCCTTCACGGAGATGTCCATCACCTCGGCCCTGTGGAGCACGGGCAGCACCACCGCGCCGGTGAAGGTGACGTCCACCTTCCGGACCTTGGAGATGATCAGCGCCTTGCCCTGCTCGACCTTGCGGAAGAGACGGCTGAGCATGAACAGGACGGCGATGAGAATGATCAGCAGGGCTGCGACGAGCACGCCCAGGCTGGTGCCCACGGTGTCCATGGTGAGTGGAGGCCCCCCTCGTGAAGTGCGGTGGAACGACGGCTGCTCGACGCCGCGTCGTGCCCGGCGGCCGGGCGGGTGGTGCGAGGCGAATGGCGGGATGACGTGAAGGCGGAGTGTCCGCAACCGGAAGGACGCGCTCAGGCCAGTGCGCGGTTCTCCCCGGGCGAGGATTCGCCCGAATCGTAGGGCGCGACCCAGAAGTACTGCCCCTCGGGCTCGTAGCCGAAGATCAACGCCCGCCGCCCGGCGCCGAGTTCGGCGGCCTCGGGTCCCTCGGCGCGGACCTGCACGACGGAGGTGCCACCGTCGTCGGCCGTCACCTCCGCCTGGCCGAACCGGTCGGTGACCCGCCCGGTGCGGATGACGCAGACCCTGCCGACGAAGTCCTCGTGGTAGATGCCGCGTTCGGCCGCGAACGCCCGGCGCAACGGCCGCACCAGCGCCGCCGCGCCGGCCCACCCGGCCAGCAGGGCGACGGGCAGCGTGGCCACGCGCGGCCAGCCGGGGTCGAGCAGCTCGGTGCCGGCCATCGCGACGAACCAGCCCACGGCGATCACCAGCGAGACGGGCAGCGCGGGCGGCACGCCGCCGAGACCGGCCAGGGCCAGCGCCCCGGCGAACGCCCCGCCCTCGCCCCCGGGCGCGGCGTCCTCGCCGACGGAGGCGCCCACGCCGAAGACGACCGAGAAGATCCAGTAGAGCAGGACGACGGCCAGCGGAAAGGTGAGGACCGCGGCCGGGAAGCTCAGCGCCGTCTCCGCGAAGTCCCCGAGGTCCGGCATCCGGACCACCCCCCAGTGCTCACCGTCGGAAACCACTGCGATCCTAACGCGACCCCTGAGGTTTCGGCAGGGTCACGTCACGGGCCGGGATGCCGGGCTAGGGTGCTGACCGGCGGGCCGCGCCGCGTGCCCGCCGCCCGCCCAGCCGCCGGTGCGGGCGTCCGCCGGGCCGGCGGGCGCGGGACCAGCGTTCAGGAACAGCAGGAGCAGGGAGCGAGGACAGCACGGCCATGGCCTCCCCGACCGCTCCGCCGCGCCGACGGCTGGTCCTCAATACGCACCCGGCCCGCCTGGTCGCCCTGGCCTTCGGCGTCACCGTCCTGCTGGGCACCGCCCTGCTGGCGCTGCCGGCCGCCCGCGCGGGCGAGGAGTCGCCGAGCCTGCTGACCGCCCTGTTCACCGCGACCTCGGCCGTGTGCGTCACCGGCCTGGCCGTGGTGGACACCGGCACCTACTGGAGCGGCTTCGGCGAGGGCGTCATCCTCGTGCTGGTGCAGGCCGGCGGCTTCGGGATCATGACCCTGGCCTCCCTGCTCGGCCTGCTGATCGCGGGCAAGCTGCGGCTGCGGATGGCGCTGGTCACCCAGGCCGAGGCCAAGGTCGGCATCGGGGACGTGCGGATGGTGCTGCTGAGCGTCGGAGCGATCACCGTCGTCGCCGAGTCGGTGACCGCCGCGATCCTCACGCTGCGCTTCCGCCTCGGCTACGACATGACCTTCGGCCGGGCGCTCTACGAGGGCGTCTTCCACGCGGTGGCCGCGTTCAACAACGCCGGATTCGGCCTGCGCCCGGACAACCTCGTCCCCTACGCCGACGACCCGTGGATCCTGCTGCCCGTCGCGGGCGCCGTGATCCTGGGCGGCCTCGGCTTCCCCGTGGTCATCGAGCTGCTGCGGCACCGCGCCCGCCGCCGCGCCACCGGCCTGCGCGGCTGGTCCCTGCACCTGAAGCTGACGCTGCTGCTCAGCGCCGTGCTGCTGGCCGCCGGAACGCTGCTGACCCTGGCCCTGGAGTGGGGCAACCCGGGAACGCTGGGCCCGCTCGGCGCGGACGACAAGCTGCTGGGGTCGTTCTTCCACTCGGCCATGTCCCGCACCGCCGGGTTCAACGCCACCGACGTCGCCGCGCTGGAGCCTGCCACGCTGCTGGCCACCTGCGTGCTGATGTTCATCGGCGGCGGCAGCGCGGGCACGGCCGGCGGCATCAAGGTGACGACCTTCGCCGTGCTGGGCGCGGCGATCCTGGCCGAGGTGCGCGGCGAGCCCTCGGCCGAGGCGTTCCGCCGCAGGCTGCCCCCGCAGGTGCTGCGGCAGGCGCTGACCATCGCGCTGCTGGGCGTCGGCCTGGTCATCGCCGCCACCATCCTGCTGCTGACCCTGGTGGACGCCCCGGCCGAGGCCGTGCTGTTCGAGGCGGTCTCGGCCTTCGGCACGGTCGGGCTGACAGCCGGGCTGACGGCGGAGCTGTCGGGACCGGCGCAGCTGATCCTCGTCGTACTGATGTTCATCGGCCGGCTGGGGCCGATCACCCTGGCCTCGGCGCTGGCGTTGCGCGAGCGGACCCGCCGCTACCAGCATCCGGAAGAACGTCCGATCATCGGCTAGCGACCCTGGGAAGGCCATGAGCAATTACCTGCACTCCGTACGCCGCAGGCGCGGCAAGCGCCCGGCGCACGCCCCCGCCGGGCAGGACGGCGGCGATCAGCGGATCGCGGTGATCGGCCTGGGCCGGTTCGGCAGCTCGCTGGCCGAGGAGGTGATGCGGCGCGGCTGGGAGGTCCTGGGCGTGGACGAGGACGAGCGGCTGGTGCAGCGGCACAGCGACGCCCTCACCCACGCGGCGGTCGCGGACTGCACGGACGTGGAGGTGCTGCGGCAGCTGGGGGTGAGCGAGTTCCCGCTGGCGGTCGTCGCCATCGGCACGGACATCGAGGCGAGCATCCTGGTCACCTCCAACCTGCTGGACGAGGGCGTCCCCACCATCTGGGCCAAGGCCATCAGCCGCCAGCACGGCCGGATCCTGGAACGCCTGGGCGCCCACCACGTGGTGCTGCCCGAGCACGAGATGGGCGAGCGGGTGGCACACCTGGTGACCGGGCGGATGCTGGACTTCATCGAGTTCGACGACGACTACGCGCTGGTCAAGACGGTCGCGCCCCAGGTGGCCACCGGCGTGCCGCTGGGCGTGAGCGCGGTGCGCAGCAAGCACGGCGTGACGATCGTGGGCATCAAACGGCCGGGGCGGGACTTCACCTACGCCGACGCGGAGACGGTGGTGGAGTCCGGGGACGTGCTGATCGTCACGGGCCGGACGGCGGCGGTGGAGGCGTTCGCGGAGCTGGACTGACCCCGCGCTTCTGACCTAGACATGACCGTCCGCTGTGACGGACGCCCTGATGACGATCACACCGGGGGCGGGTACGGTGTAAAGAAAGCGTCAGGACGGGTCCGACATGCCCGGAGTGACGCCACAGGTGCGCCGGGAAGTCTGGTCGGCACGAGGATACGGACCTAGCCGCATCCTCTCTTATCCGCCCGTACCGGACGAAAGGCACCACCCCATGACGCCGCCGCCCGCGCTGCCCTCTCCCTTCCACCGCCGCTCCCGCGAGGAGCGCGCCGAGGAGCGCAACCGGCGGTCCGTCGCCGAGTTCCTGCGCCTGGAGACCACCGGCGGGATGCTGCTGCTGGCCGCCGCCGCGCTGGCCCTCGTCCTGATCAACTCCCCCCTGCGCGACGCCTACCTCGACCTGCGCGACGCCCACCTCGACATCCCCGCCCTCGACCTGCATCTGTCCGTGGGCCACTGGGCCTCCGACGGCCTGCTGGCCGTGTTCTTCTTCGTCGCCGGCATCGAGCTGAAGCGCGAGCTGACCGTCGGCGAGCTGCGCCGCCCGGCCGCCGCCGTCCTGCCCGTGGTCGCCGCCATCGGCGGCATGGCCGTTCCCGCGCTGATCTACGTGGCGGTCAACGGCCTGGGCGACGGCGACCTGGGCGGCTGGGCGGTGCCGATGGCCACGGACATCGCCTTCGCGCTGGGCGTGCTGGCGGTCGTCGGGCGCCATCTGCCCTCCGCGCTGCGGACGTTCCTGCTGACCCTGGCCATCGTGGACGACCTGATCGCGATCGTCGTCATCGCCATCTTCTTCACCTCGGGCCTGGACCTGGCCGCGCTGCTGGGCGCGATCCTCGGCCTGGTCGTCTTCGCCCTGCTGCACCGGCGCGGCATCCGCGGCTGGTACCTGTACGTGCCGCTGGCGCTGGCCGTCTGGGTACTGATGCACCACAGCGGCATCCACGCCACGATCGCGGGCGTCGCCCTGGGCATGCTGCTGCGCACCACGTCCAACGACGACGAGGACGAGTCCCCGGCCGAGCACATCGCGCACCTGGTGCACCCGTTCTCGGCCGGGGTGGCGGTGCCGGTGTTCGCGTTCTTCGCGGCCGGGGTCGAGGTCTCCGGCGGCACGCTCGGCGACATGGCGCGCGAGCCCGAGGCCCTGGGCGTCACGCTCGGCCTGCTGGCCGGCAAGACGATCGGCGTCTTCGGCGCGACCTGGCTCACCGCGCGCTTCACCGGCGCCCGCCTCAGTCCGGACCTGAGCTGGCCCGACGTCCTGGGCGGCGCGATCCTGGCGGGCATCGGCTTCACCGTCTCCCTGCTGATCGCGGAGCTGGCCTTCGCGGACCTGCCGGAGCTGGAGGAGCACGTCAAGGCGGCCGTTCTCCTCGGCTCCCTGCTCTCGGCTGCCCTGGCCGGCCTGCTCCTCTCCGCCCGGGGCCGCCGCTACCGTGCGGCGGCGGCCCCCTCGTCCTAGGGGCTCGCCCTAGACCCTCCCCCGGAACCGCCCGGCGTGCTCCTCCACCCACCGCGCGAACGTCCGCGCCGGGCGCCCGGTCACGCCTTCCACCGTGTCCACGACAGTCATGGCGTCGGCGCCCGGGTCGGCGTACCAGCCGATGACGTAGTCGGCGTCCTCCCGGGACACGCCGGTGGCCATCAGCCGCTCGACGGCCTGCTCGTGGCTGATCGTCTCGAACGCGATCGGGCGCCCGGCGACCCGCTCCAGCAGCACGATCCGCTCGCGCGAGGTCAGCGCCTCCGGCCCGGTGAGGTTGTAGGCGCGCCCGGCGTGCCCCTCCTCCAGCAGCGCGACGGCGGCCACGGCCCCGATGTCGCCCTCGTGCACGAGCGCGCTGGGGTGGTCGTACGGCTCCCGCACGACCCCCTCCTTCAGGATCGAGTCGGCCCAGGTCAGCGTGTTGGACATGAACTCCTGCGGCTCCAGCCGCGTCCACTCCACCCCCGACTCCGCCACGGCCTGCTCCACGGGCCCGACCCACCCACCCCACACCACACTGATCCGCCGCACCCCGGCCCCCACGGCCCGCCGCACCAACTCCTCCCCCACGTCGGCCAGCCCGGCCGTCACGGTGATGTGCAGCCGGCTCACCCCCTCCAGCGCCTCCCCCAACTTCTGCGGCTCGGTGTGCGTCGCCTCCACGACCTCCACCCCTGCGGGAAACCGCACCACCCCGGGCCTCCGCGTCAACGCCCGCACCTTCTCCCCCCGCCGCACCAGCTCCGCCACGACATGCCGCCCCGTGTTCCCCGTCGCCCCGGTCACCAAGGTCGTCACAGCACTCTCCTTCCATCGGTCCTGTCCCACCCGACGCTAAAACCTCAACTTACCTTGAGGTCAAGAACGGCTAGCCGGTGAACTCCCGCGCCCGGGACCCGGTCGACAACTGACCTGCCGGAGTCCCCTCATGATCTTTATGCCAACTCGCGCATGGCCCTGTCCGCGCATGGACGGCCGCGCCCACCGCTCCGTACGGTCGGTGCACCACTCATACACTCAGGGGGTTCGGCATGGCCCGTGAGGAACTGATCAGGCTTACCGGCAACGGAAGCGGCGAATGCGGGCAGGGCGACTGTCCGAACGTCTACCGGACCGAGCGCGGCTCGTTCGTCGTCCAGGGTGACGTGTCCCGGGCGTTCACCCCGCCCGACGGGGAAGGGCTCGTGGAGCTTCCGGAGAACGTGCTGAGGGAGGCGTTCCGTGCTCTTGGATGGTGACGAATGGGCAGCCAAGTTCCGGACTTTCCAGCAGGAAGCCTGGAGGCTTGAGACCTGGCCGCAGTACCTCGTGCCGCAGGAGGCAGACGAATTTGCGGCCTTCAGGAACGGAGCCCGTTTCCCAGGCCCGTACGAGGACGCCTGGACGCGGATGGTGAGCACCCGAAATGTGGGGCGCGTCCACATCGTGTCCCGTCCCCTGACCGACTATCTGCGCTTCGAATTCGAACGCTACTACCAGCACCAGGCGCGGGCCGGAGAAGACATCAGGATTCTCGACGTCACGGAACAAGAGAACCCGCTGCCGGGAGTGCAGGACTTCTGGATGTTCGATCAAACCACCATCGTTCTCATGCACTACGAGCCGGACGGCAAGCAAATCGGCCGCGAATTGTACGATGGCGACCCTGCGCCGTACATCGAATATCAGCGCATCGCCAAGGCGGCGTCTACACCCTTCCTGGAGTATGTGAAGGAGTGACGTTCGAGCCAGAACGGCTGGGGCAGTCCGCGCACGAGTTGGCCGCCCTGCTGAAGAACCTCCGCAGAACCGCTCAACTGCCGGGTGACCGGCTGGCCAAGCGCTGCAACATGTCTCAGTCGAAGATCAGCAGGATCGAGAATGGCAAAGTACGTCCGTCCCTCGTCGACGTGGAGCAGATCCTCAAAGCCTTGGACGCGCCGCCCGCGATAGCCGCCGACGTCCTGGCGCTGGCCCGCGTCGCGAACACCGAGTGGCAGGGATCCAGGAGCCTTCGCAGGAAGGGCTTGGACAAGAAACAGCTGGAGCTGGCGGGACTCGAACAGACGTCGGCGGAGTTCCGTTACTTCCTCCTCTCCATGCTCACCGGCCTTCTCTCCACTCCGGAGTACGTTCGCGCGAGTCTCGCCCACATCCCTGGAGACCACAGCAGGACCGTCGCCCGGAAACTGGAGCGCCAGGAAATTCTCTACGACAGGACGAAGCGGTTCACCTTCATCCTCACGGAACAGGCGGTCAGGTCACCCTTCCTGCCGCGCGAGGACATGGCCGTACAGATCGACCGGCTAGCGACGCTGACCCGCCTGCCGAATGTCCGGCTCGGTGTGCTCCCCATCGAGACTCAGCTGCCTGGCACCCCTCTCAACACCTTCACCATCTACGATGCGCGCATAGCCACAGCCGAACTCTCCGCCGGCGTCATGGTGTTCCGCGACCCGAGAGACGTCAACGGCTTTCTGGAGGAGTTCGAGTCGTACAAGGAGCTAGCACTGTTCGGTGAACCTGCGCGGAGCTGCCTGACCGGCTGGGCCGACCTGTACCGCCGATGATCTTTAGTCATCAACGTGCATGACGATCGTCAGTTCTCGCTCGGCGTTGGACCATAAGTCGATCGCTGAAATCTGCGTCCACACCGGACGACTTCAGCTCGGCGCTCTCCGGCACGTCCTGAGGGCGGCCCAGTCACGTCAGGAGAGAGGAACTCATGGAAGAGGTAAGCGCGTTACTGACGCCCGCAGGCTGGCAAGGTGTCATCGCGACGGTCTCCGACAACAACCCCGCAGCGGACGAGGCGACGGCCCGCCGAATCTTCGCCGAAGCGCTCAAGTTCGTGGATACCGCCGCTCGCTTCCCTACCGCGTTCATGACGCCGTCGAACGTCGTGGACGAGGGATGGCACGCCCTGATTCTCCACACGAACCTGTACGAAAACCTGTGCAGGCGGCTGGGACGTTTCGTGCACCACTGGCCCGAACGACCCGATGCACGGCGGCACGACGGTCATGCTCTCGCCGGCACAGTGGCCCTGATCGAACAGGCTGGGCATCTCGTCGACGGCGCATTATGGAGGGGGCCGGGCAGCACCCTTGTCGGTGTGGTCGCCAACTGCTCCCACACGCCCAAGCCCGGGGGCTGCGGGCCCATCAATCCGGGCAACTGCGCTTCGCACTGCTCAGGCGGAAGCGGCGGCGGGAACGTCACGTAGGCTGCCGGCACCGGACCCGGAAGGAAGCGCATGGATGCGGAGCAGGCACGGCGGGTGGACGCTGTGCTGAGGCGGCTGGGAATTCCCGGCGTGGTCGCACCGGAGGACCCCGACGACTCCGGCGGTCCGTGGCGCGTGTACGACTCGGCCGACACTGCGACGCGCCAGGATGTCACCGCGGAGGCGCTGGCGGCCGTGGCCGCCCGATTCCCCGATGAGAAACCCAGTGCGGGACCGACCCGAGGGTTTGTCGTCCCTCCTGGGAACGGGTAACGCCTACGGTCCTTCAACGAGCCGATGGGCTTCTCCCGTCGAGACCTGCGGGAGAAGCCCATCCGTGCGGCGCTCCCCGAAGAGCCGAAAACGCGACGGCCCTGGTAGCCGCAACGAGCCAGTGGCGCCCCCTTGGGTCGACGGACGCGTGAACCAGCAGGACGATTGGACGCTCTATCGTGCCCCCGTGATCAGGTGCGTGGCGTTGGACATCGGCGAGACATTGATGCGGGACGACCGCTACTGGGGGGCGTGGGCGGACTGGCTGGGGGTGCCCCGGCACACGCTGTCGGCGCTGGTCGGCGCGGTCGTCGCCCAGGGCCGGGACAACGCCGACGCGCTCAGGCTCGCGCGGCCCGGCCTGGACGTCGGCGCGGAGTACGCGGCCCGGGAGGCGGCGGGGCAGGGCGAGGTGCTGGACGAGAGCGACCTGTACGCGGACGTGCGTCCGGCCCTGCGGGACCTCCGGGCTCTGAGTGTTCGCGTCCTGGCCGCGGGCAACCAGACAGCCCGCGCGGGGGCGTTGCTGCGCGGGCTCGCGCTGCCCGTGGACGCGGTCGTCACGTCCGGCGAGTGGGGCGTCGCGAAGCCGGAGCCCGAGTTCTTCCGCCGGGTGGCGCGGATGGCCGGGGCGTCGCCGGCCGAGGTCCTGTACGTCGGGGACCACCCGGCGAACGACGTCTTCCCCGCCCACGCGGCCGGCCTGCGCGCCGCGCACCTGCGCCGGGGGCCGTGGGGGCACTTCTGGGCCGACGATCCGGAGGTGCGACGGGTCGCGGACTGGAGCGTCGGCAGCCTGGCGGAGCTGTGCGACATCGTCGCGGCCGGCGTCGGGCGCGTCGGGGCGTGACCTCGCCAGGAGCGGTCGGCGCGGGGCCGCCTCGGGGGGACAGCGCTTACGCTGGCGGAATCACGTCAGTTGAGAGAGAGGCAGGGCCCGTGTCCGCCGACGCCACCTCGTACTCTTCGCCGGAGCCGCTGACGTTCGGGCAGCGCATGCAGGTCCTCCGCGTGCGGAGGGGAATGAGCAGGCCGGTGCTGGCCGGGCTGGTCGGGATGTCGCCCTCGTGGGTGAAGCAGGTCGAGGCCGGGCGCCTCCAGACGCCGAAGCTGCCCATGATCCTGCGGATCGCGGAGGCCCTGCGCGTGCGTGACCTCGCGGAGTTGACGGGGGATCAGTCCCCGCACGTGGAGCTGTTCGCCGGCCCCGGGCACGCCCGGCTGCCCGCCGTCGCCGCCGTCATCAACGCCTTCCCGCTCGCCGCCGAGGACCGGGCGGCCCCTGCGGCCCCGCACCTGCGTGCGCGGCTCGCCCGCGCCTGGGCCGCGCGGCACGCCTCGCCGCACCACCGCGAGGCCATCGGGGCGCTGCTGCCCGGCCTGATCACCGACGCCCAACTCGCCGCCCGGCAGGCCGAGTCGGCAGCCCAGCGGCGCGCGGCGCAGGCCGTTCTCGCGGAGACGTGGAGCCTCAGCCAGTTCTTCCTCGCCTACCAGCCCGACGCGGCCCTGCTGTGGCGGGTGGCCGAGCGCGGCATGGTCGCGGCGCAGGAGTCCGAGGACCCGCACGCCATCGGCGTCGCGGCCTGGCTGCTGGCGCAGGCCCACCGAGACGCGGGGCCGGGGCACTTCGAGGCGGCCGACGCGGTGACGCTGGGGACGCTGCGGTACTTGGAGCCCCTGCTGGCCGAGGCGACGGACGAGGTGCTGGCCATCGCCGGTGCCCTGCGGTTCGAGGCGGCCTACACGGCGGCCCGGCGGGGCGACACGGGCGTGGCCTGGGGATGGTGGGACCGCGCCGACGAGATCGCCCGGCGGCTGCCCGCCGACTACTTCCATCCCGTGACCAGCTTCTCCCGCGCGATCATGGGTCCCCACGCGGTGACGGTGGCGGTCGAGCTGCGCGCGGGCGGCGAGTCGGTCCGCCAGGCCACGGCCTCCCAGGACGTTGCCCTGCCCTCCCGGCCGCGCTCCGCGCGCCACCGGATCGAACGGGCCCGGGGCTACCACGTCGCGGGCCAGGCGGAGACCGCGCTCGCCACGCTGGAGCGGGCGTTCGAGGACGCGCCCGAGACGATCCGCTACAACGGCCACGCCCGCAGCCTGATCCTGGAGGAGACGGAGGCCCGCTCCCCGGAGCGCCGCCGCCGCGCCGCTCAACTCGCCGTCAAGGTCGGCCTCCTGGCGGCCTGATCGCACGTTCGAGGGGCACACTGTGTGCCCCTCGGCATGGCCAACCGCTCCTACGGTCGGTGATCAGTCGATCACGAGAGAGACCTGGAGCTGACGATGACGATCAACGACCCTCTGCGGCCCGAGTGGTTGCCCAGGGACGAGTTTCTGCCGATGGCGCTCGTGCCGTCGGGGCGGTGGTGGCACGGCGTGCGGGTGCCGCCCGCGACCGCGCCGATGGTGCTGGCGCGGCTGAACTGCCATTCCGGGCCGGTGATCGAGGACCTGCCGGGGTGGACGTGGCTGGTGCCGCTGGACGCGGGCGAAATGCCACTATCCGGCGCTCAATTGCTGCCCGAGGGGCACCTGGTGGCCGTGCCGCCGCCGGGGCGGCGCCACCGGGGACACCCGCGCTGGCTCGGCGCGCTCACCCCCACCTGCCTCACTGACTCCCGTCACCTGCGCCAGGCCCTGACCGCCATCGGCACCCCCGGGAGGACGGCATGACCAACCCACTCCCGCCCGCGCGGCGGCTCGTCCGATGTGACGGGTGCCCGGAGTACTTCCCGGAAGGGTCGGTGCATGTGTGTGGGCCGCCGCCGGAGCTGGCCGGGGTGGATTTGGAGGCGAGGTTGTCGTTGGGGCAGTGGGCGCAGGAGGAGTGTGTGCTGTGCGGGGTGGCGTTCGACGGAGAAGAGAAGACGCGGACGCTGGGGCCCGTCTTCGACCGGATGCGGCAGCCGCACATGGTGCGGGCCTGCGCGGACCAGTGCCGGGGGAAGGCGTGATCGCCGTACCCGTCCTCGTGGACACCAAGAGCGTGCGGCGGGGGGACCAACTGCTCGTCGGCGGGCAGGCGTTCACCGTCGTCGACATCCTCGGGCAGCCCCGGGGAGGGAAGCGGCTGGACCTCGGGGACGGCGTTCAGCTCGTGATACAGCCGAACACCGTCCTCTACGCCACCCGGACCGTCAGGCCCAGGCGGCGGTGATGAGGAGGCGGCTCACCGGGCTGGTTCGGTCCGCATCGCCTGCGTGCCCACGACCGTCAGCAGCGCAAGCTTCTCGGCCGTATCCGTCCCGGCGCGCGGGGTGAACCAGAGGAGCCGCTGGCGGCCGTCCTCGCTGAAGAGGCTGAGGCAGGTGAGGTCGAGCAGGCCGACGGTGGGGTGGATGATCCGCTTGCGCTCGTCCCTGCGTACTCCCACGTCCTGGTCGGCCCAGAGCGCCCGGAACTCCGGGGACTGCTCCAGCAGTTCGTCCACCAGGGCGGTCGCCTCGGCGTCCCCCGGGCTGCGCCGCCCGACCGCCGCGCGCAGGTCGGCGACGAACGAGCGGGACTGCGGGGCGAGATCCTCCCGCGGATAGATCCGCCGCGAGGCCGGGTCGGTGAACCACCGGTAGATGAAGCTCGCGGCGCGGCCGCGGTGCGTGGACAGGTCGCCGAGCAGCGCGGTGGCGAGCGCGTTCTGGACCAGGACGGTGTGCAGGTCGGTGCTCACCATCGCCGGGGTGCCGTCGATGCGGGTCAGCAGGTCGAGCATCGCGGGGTGGACGTGCGAGGCCGTCCCGCCCTGGGGCGGGATCGGGCGGTTCGCCAGCCGGTACAGGTGGTCGCGTTCGTCGTGGCTGAGGCGCAGGGCGCGGGCGAGCGCGGCGAGCATCTGGTCGGAGGGCTGCGAGCCAGCACCGCGCTCCAGCTCGGTGTAGTACTCCACCGAGGCGCCGGCCAGAACCGCGACCTCGTCGCGCCGCAGGCCGGGGACGCGGCGCCGCGGGCCGGGCGCGAGCCCGACCTCCTCGGGGCGGATCCGCTCGCGCCGCGAACGCAGGAAGCCACCGAGTTCGGCGTACCTCGTCTTCGACATGGGCCCAGCCTCCCCGCGTGGGGCCGCCGGCGCCAGGGGACGACGTCCCCACCTTCGGAAGCAACTGTCGCGTGCCCGCGCCGCGCCTCAGAGTGATCGCCATGAACACCCCACTCACCGATACATCCACCGACTCCGGCGCGGCGCCGACCGCCGCGAGGACGGTCCTGATCACGGGCGGCACGAGCGGGATCGGCGCCGCGACCGCCCGGCTCCTGCTCGCGCGCGGCCACCGGGTCGCCGTCACCGGGCGCGACCCCGGCCGGCTCAAGGCGTTCCTCGACGAGGCCGGCCCCGCGGACCGCGTCCTGGGCCTGACAGCGGATGCCTCCGACTGGGACTCCACGGAGGCGGCTGTCGCCGGCACGGTGGAACGCTTCGGGTCGCTCGACGCGGCCATCGCGAACGCCGGCGGCGCGTCCCCGGATCACTTCCGGCCGGGCGGCGCCGGGGTCGTCGACGGCGGCGACCCGGAACTGTGGGCGCCGATGGTCCTGGCCAACGTCCTCGGCCCGGCCCTGCTGGCCAAGGCGACCCTGCCCCACCTTGAGCAATCCGGCGGCCGGCTGGTGCTCATCGGCAGCGTGGCCGGGATCAAGAACAGTCCGGGCAACCTCTACTCCGCCACGAAGTGGGCCGTGGTCGGCTTCGCCGAGAACCTCCGCCTGCACGCGACGGCCCGCGGCGTCGGAGTCACGGTCGTGAACCCGGGCATGATCGACACCGCGTTCTGGCACGGCCAGACTCCCCCCATCGCGATGAGCCCCGACGCGGTGGCCGAGGCGATCGCGTTCGCGCTCGACCAGCCGGCGGGCGTCGACCTCAACACGGTCACGATCCGGCCGATCGGCCAGCCCGTCTGAACCCGGGCGGACGCCACGGCGGCTGGGCAACGGCCGGAGGCGGTGCGCGTCCGGGGCCGAATCCTCGGGGGCGGGGGCTCGTTCACCCTGCGACGAGTCGCCGCCTCAGGAGGTCCGCAACGCCATGCGCCCGCAGCGCTTTCAGCAATTCACCGTCGCCGCGTACGTGGACGCGCCGGGGGTGCGCGCCGCCGAGGTCTGGTCCGACGGGGTCAGGCGGCCGTTCGGGGTGGCCGCGACGGTGGAGCCGGGGGTCGTGGTCCGGCACGCGATCACCGTGCAGGCCCGGGACGGGGACGATTACCGCGAGCCGGAGCGCCCCGTGGAGGGCGAGCCGGCGGCCCCGATGGAGGTCCCGGGCCTGTCCGGCGGCGAGGGCGGCCGGGTGCGGATCGCGGATCTGGAGCAGTACCTGGCGGCCCTGCTCAACAACGCCGGCTCGGCCGAGATCGCCGGAACGTACACCTACTCGGGCCGCGAACAGCGCGGCAGCGTCCCGGGCCTCGGCGTCACCTTTCACGACGGCAGCAAGGCCTTCCTCCCCTTCGTCCACGTCCACCGACCGGGCCAGGGGCCGGGCGAGGCGTACGCGCTGCCCTCGGAGATCTGAAGGCCCGGGAAACGATTCACGGAGGAGGAGCTATGGCCGCTCAGCACAATTTCGACCACGAGCGTGAGCTCTGGGATGCGTACGCCGAGTCGGTCACGAAGGATCTCAGCGAGTCCGAGCCGGTGTTCGGGTGGACGCAGTACGCGGGGCACGGACCCGGGGCCGAGGTGTTGGGGCGGCCCGGGAGTGTGCTGGAGATCGGGTGCGGGACGGGGCGGGCGCTGGCGTTTCTGGCGCGGCGGGGGGTCAGGGCGCGCGGGGTCGACCTGTCTCCGGTCATGGTGGCGCGGGTTGCGGAGCGGTGGAAGGCGCTGGGCGTCGAGGTGGTGTGTGCCGAGGTGCTGGACTTTCTGCGGGGGGACGCGGAGGTCTATGACGCCGTCTACTCCGTGTTCGGCCGCGGCCTGGTTCAGTGATCCCAGGCGGCTTTTTCCGCTGGTGCTGGAACGGCTGGCGCCGGGGGGCGTCTTCGCTTTCTCCCAGCCGCCGGCGATTCCCGGGGCGTACGGGCCTCAGGGCATGTACAAGGGCGGTTTCGCGGGCAGGGCCCAGTTCGCCTACCGGTACAGCTACACGCCCCGGACGTGGAGAAATCTCCTGCGAGGCGCGGGCTTCGCGGAGGCCGAGGCGCGGGTTGTCGGCGCACCGGAGGCCGGGCATATCGGGACGCTGGTGGTGCGCGCGGTGGCGCCCTGACGGCGACGGGTCAGGGGCGCAGCAGCAGTTGCAGGTCCAGGCTGTAGCGGGAGGCCCGGCAGGCGTGGGTGCCGTGTTCGACGGCGCGGCCGGCCGTGTCGTAGGCGGTGCGGGTGAGGGTGAGGAGGGGGGCGCCGGGGGGCTCGGTGAGGGCGGTGGCCTCCTCGGGGGTGGCGGCGCGGGCGCCGATGGTCTGGCGGGCGCTGTGGGGGGTGACGCCGGCGGTGCGCAGCAGGCGGTAGAGGCCGGTGGTCTCCAGCTCGTCCGCGGAGGGGCGGAAGCCGTGCGGGGGGAGGTAGGTGAGGAGGAGGGCCAGGGGTTCGCCGTCGGCCAGCCGCAGGCGTTCCAGGCGCAGGACCTCGGCGCCGTCGGCCAGGCCGAGGGCGGTGGCCACCTCGGGCGGGGCGGGGACGGCGGCCAGGGAGCGCACCAGGGTGGAGGGGCGGCGGCCGGCGGCTTCGAGGTCGTCCCAGAGGCTGCTGAGCTGCGAGGGGCGGCGGACGCGGGGGTGGACGACCTGGGTGCCGACGCCGCGGCGGCGCACCAGCAGGCCCTTGTCGACCAGGTTCTGGATGGCCTGGCGGACGGTGGGGCGGGAGAGGCCCAGGCGCCCGGCGAGGCGGATCTCGTTGCCGAGCAGGGCGCCGGGCCGCAACCGGCCGTGCTCGATGGCGGATTCGAGCTGCTGGGAGAGCTGGAAGTACAGCGGCACGGGGCTGCCGCGGTCGAGGCTGAGGTCGACGCTCCACGTCACGTCCACAGGACTGCGCACGTGAGCGAGCCTACGCCCCGCGCCCGGCGGCCCGTCGGGCCCCCTCGGAACGAGAACGGCCGGGCCCCCGCACGGGCGGGCGTTCAGCCCTCGTCCGGGAGGTGGTCCGTGTCCACGCCCGCCGTGCGGGCCAGCTCGTGCTTGAGGGCGGCGAGTTCGGCGCCGCCGGACATGTGGTGGGTGAGCTGCTCCAGGGTGACCTCGGAGCGGGGCGCGCTCAACTCGACGGCGCCCAGGCGCAGCACCGCGAAGTGGTCCCCGACGAGGTAGGCGTGATGGGGGTTGTGGGTGATCAGGACGACGCCGAGGCCGCGTTCGCGGGCGGCGGCGACGTAGCGCAGGACGACGCCGGACTGCTTGACGCCCAGGGCGGCGGTGGGCTCGTCGAGGACGAGGACGCGGGCGCCGAAGTGGACGGCGCGGGCGATGGCCACGGACTGGCGCTGGCCGCCGGAGAGGGAGCCCACGGGCTGTTCGAGGTCGGGGAGTTCGATGCCCATGCCGCGCAGCTCGCGGTCGGCCGTGGCCTTCATGGCGGCGATGTCCAGGCGGCGCAACGGCCAGGGCCCGCGCGTGAGTTCGGAGCCGAGGAAGAAGTTGCGCCACACGGGCATGAGGGGGACGGTGGCCAGGTCCTGGTGGACGGCGGCGATGCCGCGGGCCAGGGCCTGGCGGGGGCCGGAGAGGCGCACGGGCTCGCCGTCGATGCACAGCGTGCCCTCGGTGGGGCGGAGCAGGCCGGTGACGAGCTTGATGAGGGTGGACTTGCCGGCGCCGTTGTCGCCCAGGACGCAGGTGACCTCGCCGGCGCGGACGTCCAGGCTGACGTCGCGCAGGGCGCGGACGTTGCCGTAGCGGAAGCCGACCGAGTCGAGGGTGACCAGCGGGGCGGCGGGGGTGGGGGCTGGGGCGGTCATGGGCGTCACCTCCGGGTGGCCTGCTTGCGGACGAGGACGTTGAGCAGGGTGGCGAGCAGCAGCATCGCGCCGAGGAAGAACAGGAACCAGTCGGGGTCCCAGTCGGCGTAGACGATGCCCTGCTGGGCCATGCCGAAGAGGAACGCCCCCACGACCGGGCCGGGAACGGAGCCGTAGCCGCCGGTCAGCAGGCAGCCGCCGATCACCGCGGCGGCGATGTAGAGGAGTTCGTTGCCGACGCCGCCGCCGGACTGCACGGTGTCGTAGGCGAAGAGCTGGTGCATGCCGACGAACCAGGCGGCGAAGCCGACCAGCGTGAAGAGGCTGATCTTGACGAACGCCACGGGCACGCCCACCGCCCGCGCGCTCTCCTGGCTGCCGCCGACCGCGAAGACCCAGTTGCCGTAGCGGGTGCGCAGCAGGACCCAGGTGGCCAGGGCGGCGAAGCCAAGCCACCACAGGACGGTGACGCGGACCTGCGTTCCGGCGATCTCGACGGAGGAGGCGAAGACGCGCTCGGCCTGGGCGAAGCCGTCCATGTCGGCGATGGTGTCGGTGGCGACGTTGCCCGTGATGGCCTTGGTGACGGCCAGGTTGAGGCCCTGGAGCATCAGGAACGTGCCCAGGGTGACGAGGAAGCTGGGCAGGCGGGTGGTGACCAGCAGGACGCCGTTGAGCGCCCCGACGGCCAGGGAGAGGGCCAGGGCGACCAGGACGCCGGACCAGACGTTGAGGGTGAGCTGGAAGGCGACCATGCTCGCGGTGAGGGCGGAGGTGGTGACGGCCACGCCCGCGGAGAGGTCGAATTCGCCGCCGATCATCAGCAGGGCGACGGCCAGGCCCATGATGCCCAGGGTGGAGGACTGGTAGAGGATCGTGGCCTGGGCATCGGCGTCGCGGAAGGCTGGGGCGGCGGCCCAGAACAGCAGGAAGACGGCCAACGCCCCGAGCAGCGCGCCCGTTTCGGGGCGGGCCAGGACCCGGCGGGGCAACGGGCGGCGGGCCGTGGGGAGTTCACGGGCGGCGCGAGGCGGGGCGGGCGGGGCGGTCATCAGCGGGTCCCGTTCTCGGCGAAGGCGGCGATCTCCTCGACGTTCCCGGCGTCCACGAACGCCGGGCCGGTGAGGACGGGTTCGGCGCCGCCGCCGCTGAAGTTGCCGTTGGTGTGGAAGAGCCAGAGCGCGTCGATGGCCAGGTACCCCTGGAGGTAGGGCTGCTGGTCGACGGCGAAGGCGATGTCCCCGGCGCGGATGGCGTTGACCAGCTCGGTGTTGAGGTCGAAGGTGGCAACGGCCGCCTCGCTGCCGGCGTCCCGGGCGGCGTCCACGGCGGTGAGGGCGAACGGGGCGCCCAGCGCCGCGACCCAGTCGACCGAGGAGTCCTGCCGCAGCCGGGCCTCGACGGTGGAGCGCACGGAGGGCATGTCGGTGCCCTCGACGTAGAGGATCTCGCTCTCGCCCTCGAAGGTCTCGGCCAGCCCGGCGCAGCGGGCCTCGTGGCCGATGTTGCCCTGCTCGTGGACCACGCAGACGGCGTGCTCGGCGCCCTCCTCGTTCAGCCGCTCCCCGAAGGCACGGCCGGCGACGGTCTCGTCCTGGCCGAAGAAGGAGAGCAGGCCGAGGTCGCGCCAGGCATCCGCGCCGGAGTTGAGGCCGACGACGGGGATGCCGGCCTCGCGGGCGTCGGCGAGGACGCGGGAGAGGCCCTGCGGGTTGGCCAGGGAGACGGCTATCCCGTCGACGTCCTGGTCGATGGCGTTGCGCACGAAGGTGGCCTGGCCCTCGACGCTGGGGTCGGAGGAGTAGATCAGCCGGGCGTTGCTCTTGTGGGCGGCGTCCTCGGCGCCCTCGCGGACGGTGTCCCAGAAGGTGTCGCCCTCGCCGCCGTGGGTGACCAGGGCGACGGTCATCCGGGGCGTGTCGGCCTGGCCCATGGCGGCTGCCTCCCGCTCCTCGCGGGCCCGGCGCCCGCCGGAGTCGCTGGAGCAGGCGGCGGTGGCCACGAGCAGGGCCGCGGCGGTCGCCGCCAGGGCCACGCGGGCGGCACGCGCGGCGCGGGGGGCCGCGCGGTGGGGGCGCGTCATCGTCCGGTTACCTCTCTTCCCGGGGGACTCCCGTGGTTTGTCCGGACAACATAGTGACAGGGCGGCGCGGGAACGCGGGGCGCGGGGGGCCGCTGGGACGCACGGGTCGCCTGGGGCGTTCGCACGGGCCGCCGAGTGCGCTCGCACGTCCGCGCGGGGTCCCGATCGTCCGTGCCCCGCTACGGGCGTCACCGTTACGCGGCTTGCACGTCACAGGCGTTCAACAGCCCCATGCCCCCCTCCCGTACCCTCGTTCACCGCGCGGAAGGCACAAACGATCAGCGGCCCGCGCTTCCGAGCGCGCCGGCCGCGGGGAGGTGCGCAGAGATGTCACAACGCGGACTCTGGTCGTACAAGGAGATCGCCGCACACATCCGGGTCCAGGTGGACACGGTCCGCTCCTACCGCAAGCACGGGCTGCTGCCCGACCCGGACGTGGTGGAGAACGGGAAGCCCTACTGGTACCCGGACACCATCAGAGAGTGGGTGCGCCGCCGGCCGGGGCATCGGGGGCGCCGGGACTGACCCCGGGGCCGGCCGCTGGGGCGGGGCCCTCGGCGGGAGTCCGGGCCGCGGCCGGGTCGGGGAGCGAGGTGCGGACCGTGCGGGAGGCGGAACGGGCCCCGCGCCGCAGGCGGAAGAGGCTCCGCAGGCGGAACCCCCGGGGGAGGCTGAGGAGTTGGGCGACGCCGGCGACCAGCACGGAGACGGCGGTGCCGATGATCAGCGGGGGCCAGGTCCCCTCCAGGGCGGAGCCGCCCCAGTACCCGATGGCGACGCTGTAGAAGGCCCAGACGGCCTCGGCTATCGCCGTGCCCAGCAGGTAACGCCGGGCGCTGTAGCCGACGATGGCGGCGGTGAGGCCGCCGACGATCCGCCCGCTGGGGAGGAAGCGCACGCCCACGACGAACGGCAGCCCGTGGGCGTGCATCCGCTCCGAGGTCCAGTGCAGGGCGGCCTCGCGCCGGGGCGTGCGGCCCAGCCAGCGCAACGCCCGCCCGCGGGCGAGCCGTCCGATCCCGTAGATCGCGGCGTCCCCCGCCAGCGCGCTGCCGCCGACGACCAGCACCACCAGGGTCAGGGAGAGTTCGCCGGACTGGGCCATGGCCCCGGCCTGGGTGATCAGCGCGGCGTTGGGGAAGAGGGGCGGGACGGTGGTGACGGCCAGCAGGACGTACATCCACAGTGCGCCATCCATGCCGAAGTCCGTTCCGTCTCCGCGGGGCAGCCCCCGGCGTCCAACCCGTAAGACCAAGCTGACACGTCAACGGGGTAACGCGGAAGTGGGTTTCGGTGATTCCCGGGAGGCCCCCGGGTGACCCCTAGGGGGCGCGTCGCGTATACCGTAGGGGGGTATACACTCGGGCGAGGCGGGCAACCGCGCACGAGGAACACGGAACGGAGAGCGCCCCATGAGCACCATCACGTACAAGGTTTCCGGGATGACCTGCGGGCACTGCGAGGGCGCGGTGCGCAGCGAGATCGGGGCCCTTCCGGGGGTCACGGAGGTCTCGGCCGCGGCGGCCACGGGCCTGGTGACCGTGACGGCTGAGGAGCAGCCGGGCGACGAGGCGGTGGCCGCGGCCGTGGACGAGGCCGGTTACGAACTGGTGGGCCGCGCCTGAGCCCCGATCGGAACCGAAGGACACGGAGAAGCGCCCCGCCGACGGGTCCCCCCACAGGGCCCGGCGCGGGGCGCTTCATGCCGTCCGCTAGAGCGTCCCCCCACGGGACCCCGGTCGGACGGCCGTTGGCGTGGATCCAGCCGAACCCGCGCCAACTCTGACCGATTAGACCGACGACGCCGAGGAAGGTTGCACCGCGGAGGATGTGATCCGCGTCACATCACTAGACGTCACGCGTCGTCGCGCGACGCGGCGGTCACCGTCGTCACCGCTGCTCGACGGGCAGGTAGTCCCGCTCGACGACGCCGGTGTAGACCTGCCGCGGGCGGCCGATGCGGGTGGTCGGATCCGTGATCATCTCGTGCCACTGGGCGATCCAGCCCGGCAGCCGGCCCAGCGCGAACAGCACGGTGAACATGCTGGTCGGGAAGCCCATCGCGCGGTAGATCAGGCCCGTGTAGAAGTCGACGTTCGGGTAGAGGTTGCGCGAGACGAAGTAGTCGTCGCTCAGGGCGTGTTCCTCCAGCCGCAGGGCGATGTCCAGCAGCTCGTCGGACTTGCCCAGGGCGCTGAGCACGTCGTGCGCGGCGGCCTTGATGATCTTCGCCCGGGGGTCGAAGCTCTTGTAGACGCGGTGGCCGAAGCCCATCAGGCGGACGCCGGACTCCTTGTTCTTCACCTTGCGGATGAAGGTGTCCACGTCGCCGCCCTCGCGCTGGATGCCCTCCAGCATCTCCAGCACCGCCGCGTTGGCGCCGCCGTGCAGGGGGCCCCACAGGGCGTTGATGCCCGCGGAGATGGAGACGAAGAGGTTCGCCTGCGAGGAGCCGACGATGCGCACGGTGGAGGCCGAGCAGTTCTGCTCGTGGTCCGCGTGCAGGATGAGCAGCTTGTCGAGCGCGCTGACCACGACCGGGTCGGCGTAGTACTCCTCGGCGGGCACCGAGAACGTCATGCGCAGGAAGTTCTCGACGTAGCCCAGGTCGTTGCGCGGGTAGACCACGGGGTGGCCCTGGGCCTTCTTGAAGGCGTAGGCCGCGATCGTCGGGAGCTTGGCGAGCAGCCGGATGGTGGAGATGTGGCGCTGGCGCTCGTCGAAGGGGTTGTGGCTGTCCTGGTAGAAGGTGGACAGGGCGCTGACGACCGAGGAGAGCATCGCCATCGGGTGGGCGTCCCGGGGGAAGCCGTCGTAGAAGCGCTTGACGTCCTCGTGGAGGAGGGTGTGCTGGGTGATCTCGTTGCGGAAGGTCGCCAGCTCGTCCACGGTGGGCAGCTCTCCGTGGATCAGCAGGTAGGCCGTCTCCAGGAAGGTGCCGTGCTCGGCGAGCTGTTCGATGGGGTACCCCCGGTACCGGAGGATGCCCTGCTCGCCGTCGAGGTAAGTGATGGCCGATTTGCACCCCGCGGTGTTGCCGTAGCCGGAGTCCATGGTGACCAGACCGGTCTGGGCCCGCAGTTTGCCGATGTCGAAGCCGCGGTCACCGACCGTGCTCTCCACCACCGGGTAGCGGTACTCCTCGTCGCCGTACCGCACTACTACTGCATTGTCTGCATTGTCGCCGTAGCGGTTTTCGCTCACGTCTTCCCTCACCGACGTAGTGCCTCTTCTTCGAGGTGCCCTGACTCCCTCCACTGTCCCCCATCTGGCGCCACAATGTGCACTCGGGGTCGGCAATCGGATCAAGATCTGGCACGGGGTGCCGCGACAACCCCAGATCTTTCGGTTCATTTCGCGCCGAGGGCGCCGGAGAGCCGCGCGTCCAGCGCCGTGCACCTGCGGCCCGCCGAAACGCTGCGCACCGCCTGCCCCAGAGCACGACGGGAGCCGACAAGCACCACCAGACGCCTCGCCCGTGTCACCGCCGTGTACAGCAGGTTACGTTGCAGCATCGTCCAGGCGCTCATCGTGACCGGGACGACCACGCACGGATACTCGCTGCCCTGCGAGCGGTGGATGGTGACCGCGTAGGCGTGGGCCAGCTCGTCCAGCTCCGCGAACTCGTAGCCGATCTCCTCGTCCTCCTCGGTACGCACCGTGAGCCGCTGGTCGTCCAGGTCCAGCGCCGTGACCACACCGACCGTGCCGTTGAAGACGCCGGCCGCGCCCTTGTCGTAGTTGTTCCTGATCTGGGTGACCTTGTCGCCGACGCGGAAGACCCGGCCGCCGAACCGCTTCTCGGGCAGGCCGGGGCGGCCGGGCGTGATGACCTCCTGGAGCAGGCCGTTGAGCACCCCCGCGCCCGCCGGGCCGCGGTGCATCGGGGTCAGCACCTGCACGTCCCGCCGCGGGTCGAGGCCGAAGCGGGCCGGGACCCGGCGGGCGGCGACGTCCACGGCCAGCCGCCCGGCCTGCTCGGTGTCCTCCTCGGGAAAGAGGAAGAAGTCGGCCAGCCCCTGCGTGACGGGGGGCAGGCCGGCGTTGATCCGGTGGGCGTTGGTCACCACGCCCGACTGCTGGGCCTGCCGGAAGATCCTCGTCAGCCGCACCGCGGGCACCGGGCCGCCGGGGGCCAGCAGGTCGCGCAGCACCTCCCCGGCGCCGACCGAGGGGAGCTGGTCCACGTCCCCGACCAGCAGCAGGTGCGCGCCGGGGGGAACGGCCTTCAGCAGCTTATTGGCCAGCAGCAGGTCGAGCATGGACGCCTCGTCCACCACGATCAGGTCGGCGTCCAGCGGACGGTCGCGGTCGAACGCCGCGTCCCCGCCCGGCTTCAGCTCCAGCAGCCGGTGGACGGTGGAGGCCTCGGCGCCGGTCAGCTCGGCCAGCCGCTTGGCGGCCCGGCCGGTCGGCGCGGCCAGCAGCACCTTGGCGCGCCGGGCACGGGCCAGCTCCACCACCGAGCGGACGGTGAACGACTTGCCGCAGCCCGGCCCGCCCGTGAGCACCGCGACCCGCTCGGTCAGGGCCAGGCGAACGGCCTGCTCCTGCTCGGGGGCCAGCGAGGCGCCGGTGTGCCGCGCCAGCCAGGACAGGGCGCGCTCCCAGTCCACGTCGCGGAAGGCGGCGAGGCGGTCGGCCTCGGCGCGCAGCAGGCGGCGGACCTGGCCGGCCAGGGACTGCTCGGCACGGTGGAAGGGGACGAGGTAGACGGCGGTGACGCGGCCCTCGGGGGCGTCGGGGCCGGGGACGGACTCGCGGACGAGGCCGGGGCCGCTGTCGCCGGGGCGCGGGCTGTCGTTGCCCTGGCCGTCGCCCCCGGTCCCCTCCTCCTCCGGCTCCTCCGGCGGGGGCTCGTCGCGGGGCCCCTCCTCCTGGGCGGCCAGCTCGGCGAGGCAGTCGATCACCAGGCCCGTGTCCACCTGGAGGAGCTTGACCGCGTCGGCGATCAGGCGCTCCTCGGGCAGGTAGCAGTGGCCCTGGTCGGTGGCCTGGGAGAGCGCGTAGCGCAGGCCGGCCTTGACGCGCTCGGGGCTGTCCTGGGGGATGCCGACGGCGCGCGCGATCCGGTCGGCGGTCAGGAAGCCAATGCCCCAGACGTCGGCGGCCAGGCGGTAGGGCTGGTTGCGGACCACGGAGATGGAGGCGTCGCCGTACTTCTTGTAGATCCGCACGGCGATGGAGGTGGAGACCTCCACGCCCTGGAGGAAGACCATCACCTCCTTGATGGCCTTCTGCTCCTCCCAGGCCGCCGCGATCAGCGCGGTCCGCTTGGGGCCCAGGCCCGGGACCGCGATCAGCCGGGCGGGGTCGGCCTCGATGACCTCCAGGGTGTCCGTGCCGAAGTGGTCCACGATGCGCTCGGCGGTCTTCGGCCCGATGCCCTTGATCAGCCCGGAGCCGAGGTAGCGCCGGATGCCCTGCACGGTCGCCGGCAGGACGGTCGTGTAGTTCTCCACGAGGAACTGGCGGCCGTACTGCGGGTGGGAGCCCCAGCGGCCGGTCATCCGCAGGGACTCCCCGACCTGGGCCCCGAGCAGCGAGCCGACCACGGTCAGCAGCTCTCCGCCGCCGCGGCCGGTGTCCACGCGGGCGACGGTGTAGCCGTTCTCGTCGTTGGCGTAGGTGATGCGCTCCAGGACCCCTTCGAGGACCGCGGGCCGCGGCGGGGTGCCGTTCGGCGTGCCGGGCGGGCTGCCGTTCGGCCCGGGCGTGCTGTGCGACATGGGCCGACGGTAGCGGCCCGCGGTGACAACGCGGTCCGCGCGGGCGGGCGTTCCGCGCCGGGAGGACGGGCGTTCCGCGCAAGCGCGGGCGTTCCGCGCAAGAGCAGGCGTTCCGCAGGGGGCGGAGGGCCCACCCCCCGGGCCGGGCCCTTCGCCTCCCGCTCCCCTCCTGCCGTTCTCCCCCACGGCTGGACGGTATGACCCGCGAGGGCGCCCGGGGGTTGTACGGCGGACGCGGGGAGTTTCGCGCCGGTCGCGGCGCGTGCGCGCGCAATGTGCCGCGCTCCCGGGGAATTTCTGACACCTCCCGTTTTGCTGTCAGGTGCAAGCGGTTTCCCTGCGTCTCATCCAACGGGTCCTCCAGGGACCGCCCGGAACGCGCAGGAGGCCGACGATGCGGACAGCAGACATCGAAGCCGGCGGCGATTCCCGCACCACCCCCGCGGGCGTCGCCCTCGCACTGACCGATCCACGCGCCCGGCGCGCGGAGCTGACCGGCGGCAAGGCCGCCTCGCTGGCCCGCGCCGCCGCGGCCCGATTGCCCGTCCTGCCGGGCTTCGTGATCCTCCCGCCGGGGAACGGCCCGGGCGGGCGCGATCTGCGCGAGGTGTGGCGGGAGCTGAGCGAGGACGGCACCAGGCCGCTGGTGGTGCGCTCGTCCTCGGCCGCGGAGGACACCGCGGAGTCCTCGATGGCCGGGCGCTTCGCCTCGGTGCTCGACGTCCGGGGGTGGGAGGCGTTCGCCGCGGCGGTGGAGACCGTGCGCGCCTCGGCCCTCGCCGCGGGAGACGAGAGTGTCATGGGCATGATCGACAGCGGGGGCGGGGGCAGGGGCGACGATGGCCCCGCCGACATGGCCGTCCTGGTCCAGCCGATGGTCACCTCCCGCGCCGGCGGCGTCCTCTTCGGCGCCGACCCGGTCTCCGGCCGCGCCGACCGGATGCTGCTCTCCGCCGTCCGCGGCGGCCCCGACGCCCTGGTCAGCGGCGCGGACGCCGGCACCGACGCCCGCCTCACCCCCCACGGCCGCGTAGTGCGCGAACGCCGCGCCGCCGCCCGCGGACTCCCCCTCGGCCACGCCGAGCTGCGGCGCCTAGCCGCGCTGGCCCGCCGCGCCCGGCAGGTCTTCGGAGCCCCGCAGGACATCGAGTTCGGCGTGGAGGAGCGCACGGGGCGGCTGTGGCTCTTCCAGTCCCGCCCGATCACCGCCATGGCCCCGCGCCCGGCCCGCCGCGCCCGGCTGCTGGGCCCGGGCCCGGTGGCCGAGACCCTCCCCGGCCTGCTCCGCCCGCTGGAGGAGGACCTGTGGGTGGTGCCGATGGCCCACGGCCTGACCACCGCCCTCGATGTGGGCGGCGCCGCCGCCCGCCGCACCCTGCGCGCCCACCCGGCCGTGACCACCGTGGACGGGCGGGCCGTGGCCGACCTGGCGCTGCTGGGCGCGGCGCCCCGCCGCCGCCGTTTCCTGGCCGCGCTCAACCCGCTCCCTCCGGCCCGCCGCCTCGCCGCCGCCTGGCGGGTGGGGCGGCTGCGCGCGAGCCTGCCGCGGCTGGCGGCCGGGCTGCTGGCGGACGTGGACCGGGAGCTGGCCGAGGCCCCGGCGCCCGGCGAACTGCCCCCGGCCGGGCTGGTCTCCGCGCTGCGCTGGTCGCGCTCGGCGCTGGTCTCGCTGCACGCGCAGGAGGCGCTGGCGGGGGCGCTGCTGGTGGCGGCGGAGGAGGAGCGGGCCACGGCCGCGTCGGCGGCGCTCGCGGCGTTGCACCACGGACGGGCCGAGGGCCTGACCGACGGGCAGCTGATCGCCGCCAGGCCCGAGGTGCTGGCGCTGGTGCCGCCCAGCCTCACCGGGCCGGTGCGGCTGCCGGCCCGCGGGGTGGCCGGGACCGGGCCGGGCACGGGCAGCCTTGGCGTCCGCGAGGCGCTGCGGCTGCGCATCCGGTGGGTGCAGGCGTTCCAGGTGGCGCTGGTGCGGGAGGTCGCGGGCCGGGCGGGCGCGCGCCGGGTGAACGCCGGGCGGCTGGCGCTGCTGCGCTGGCCCGAGCTGCTGGCCGTGGCCGAGGGCGGGCCGCTTCCGGCCGACTTCGCGCGGCGCGAGGCGCCGGCGGAGGGGCCGCCGCTGCCGGACGCGTTCCGGCTCGCGCCGGGCGGCGTGGTGGTCGCCGAGCCGGGCAACGCCCCGGGTGCGGGCCCGGGGGCGGGCGCACGCGGGGTCTCGGGCGGGCGTGCCTCGGGCGTGGCCTGGGACGGGGCGGGGGAGGTGCCGGCCGACGCGGTGCTGGTGGTCCGGCACCTGGACCCGGCGCTGGCGCCGCTGCTGCCCGGCGTGGCCGGGCTGATCGCCCAGACGGGCAGCCCGCTGTCCCATCTGGCTGTCTTGGCACGGGAGTTGGGGCTGCCGGTGGTCACGGGGGCGGCCGAGGCGGTGCGGCGCTTCCCGCCGGGGACGCCGGTGCTGCTCGACGGCACGACGGGCGAGGTGGAGATCCGCCGGCCCGCCGGGGCCGTGGCACGGGACGGGAAGGAGGCACGGTGAACGACGTCCACGCGGCTGCCGGGCCGCGGACACGTACGAGGCGGTCACTGTGCCGCGTGGGCGGAGAAGTTCACGAGGAGGCACGGTGAACGACGTCCACGCGGCTGCCGGGCCGCGGACACGTACGAGGCGGTCACTGTGCCGCGTGGGCGGAGAAGTTCACGAGGAGGCACGGTGATGAGGACCGCGCGGATGGCCGCCTACTTCTTCGGCGGCGCCGCCGCGCTCGGCGCGGCGGCCTACCTGGTCATCTACCTCTACCGCTGGCAGTGGCAGCGGGCCCTCGTCAGCGGCGTCCTGCTGCTGGTCATCGAGGTGCTGCTGCTGGGCCTGGCGGCGCTGGACCGGATATCCCGGCTGGAGCGCCGGGTCCGCGAGGGCGACCGGCGGCAGGAGGACATCCTGGCGCAGCTGCGCGCCGCGGAGCGCGAGGCCCGGCGCGGGCCGCGGGTGCCGGGCGCCGGGCCGGGGCGGCAGCGTTTCGCCTGGCTGAGCCAGGAGGAGTCGCGGACGTTCGTCTTCGTGCCCGTGCTGATGGCCGCGGGGGTGGCGCTCTCGGGGCTCGCGTGGGTGGTGGAACGCGTGGCGCGCGCCACCGTCCGCCCGGCCGCGAGCCGCCGGCTGGCCGGGCGCCTGGCCCCGCTCGCGGCCCCGCCCGGGGGCCTCGCCGGGGGCGCGCGGGAGCTGCCCGAACGCCCCGCGCTCGGCTCGGTCCCGGCGCGCCGGCGGCTGCTGCGGGCGGGGGCCTTCGGGATCGCGGCCCTGCTGTGCGTGGGCCTGTACTCCGGCCTGTCCGCGCTGACCGAGACCCAGCCCCCGGAGCGCGGCGGCGAGGCCGCGACCTCCCTGCTCCTGAGCGTGGAGGGCAACGGCATCACCGAGGCCCGCGCCGAACTGGCCGCCCACCAGTTGTGGGAACGCTGCCGCGACTCCACCGCCCTCCCCCTGCGGGACGCGGGCATGACCCCCCTGTCCGACGGCCTGTTCGCCGCCACGGTCTCCCCCTCGCTCAGCGAGCACGACGCCCACCGGCTGCGCGGCTGCCTGGAGGACACCTCCATCGACCGCATTCGCGCCACGGTCCTGGGCACGGGCTCCCTGACGGCCGCCGGCTGACGGCCCGGCGGGCGGGGCGCGCGCCGGTCGCGACCCCCCTCCTCCGCCGCTACCGTGGGTGGGGCGGAACGACCCGACGCCGGAGGTGCACCACGTGGCTCCCCTTCGCCGCGGGGGGAAGAGCGGCGTGTTCACGCTGCTGGTGGTGTACCTGGTGCTGCTCGAGGTGGTCCAGTTCTGGGGCGCCCGGCGCGGGATCCACGGCTGGGGGGCGCTGGCGCTGCTCGCACCGCTCGTGGCCAGCGCCCTGCTGCCGCTGCGGCGCACCTTCACCATCGGCGCCCTGACGCTGGCCACGGTCGGCCTCTACGGGCTCATCGCCCGGGACCTCACCCTCGGCGGGCGGATCCTGCCGCTGATCGCGGCGGCCTGCGCCCTGGCCCTGTGCGTCGCTGCGCCTCATCCGCGAGCCGGACGCCCTCATCTGTGAGGTCTCCGACAGCAGCAGCACCTCGCCCCACCTGCGCCGCGCCCGCGTCCTGGACGAGAGCGGCCGGGGCCTGTTCATCGTGGCGAACCTCACCAACCGCTGGGGGACGCGGCACGGCCGGGGCGGCAAGACCATCTGGGCCGAGCTGACGCCGGCCGCCCCCTGACCGACCCGGCCGGGACCCCCGCGCCCGCTCCTCAGCGGGCGAGGTACGCGGTCAGCGCGTCCAGCAGCATCGTGGAGCCCTCGCGGGCCTGGTCGCGCTCCTCCTCGGAGTCGCACTCCTGGGAGAGCACGATCCGGGTCCTGCCCTCGCCGAGCGGGGTCAGGTCCATCTCCATCACGGCGGGCTCGGGGCGGCCGACGTTCATCGTCGTGACCAGGCGGCGCCGGGGAACGACCTCGGCGTAGCCGCCGCTCATCGGGAAGTCGCCCACGGGCGTGACGATCGTGCTGCTCCAACTGCCGCCGGGGCGCACGTCCAGCTCGACGGTCTCGGGGATCACGCCGAACCACTCCACGAAGTGCTCGCGCTCGGTCCAGGCGTCCCACACGGCGGCGACGGGCGCCTCCAGCTCGCGGGTGAGGGTGTAGGAGGGGGCCTGGGCGGTGTCGTTGGCGGTCATCTCGGTATCTCCTCAAGGGGCCGTTCCATCGTGTTCACCCTTGCAGACCACCCCCGCCGCGGGAACTCATCGGTCGCTAGGCTCCCTTTCGTGACCGATTCCGGAACGGCCCCCGCCGCCCCCTCCGCGCCGCTGGCCGCCGGGCCGCTGGGCATGCGGCTGCTGGCCTTCGAACGGCTCCCGGAGGACGCGGCCTTCGGCCCCGGCGAGGTGCCCGTCGGGTACGCGCTGGTGGTGCTGTGGCACGCCGGGCGGCTGCTGCTGGTGCACGTGCGAGAGCGGGACTGCTGGGAGCTGCCGGGCGGGAAGCTCGACGCGGGCGAGAGCGCCCGCCAGGCCGCCGCCCGCGAGCTGCGCGAGGAGGCCGGCCAGGACCTGGAGCCCGGCGCGCTGGCCTTCGCGGGCTTCGCCCGCACCGCGCTGCCCGGCAGGCGCGTCCTGCGCGGCGCGGTGTTCAGCGCCGAACTCCCGGACCGGCCCAGGGCGTTCGCCCCGACCGAGGAGATCAGCGGCATCCACTGGTGGAACCAGGAGGACCCGCTGCCGCGCGGCGAGCTCCAGACCGTGGACGCCTACCTGGCCGCCCTGCTGCGCCCCGGGGAGCCCGGAAGGTAACGCCCGCCGCGCGCGCCGGGTACCGTGCCCGCCATGGCCCGGCACCCGCGCACCCCCGAGGGCTTCTCCTACGACAGCCGCCCGGACGGCACCGTCCACATCACCCACCACGGGCGGCACGCCACGACCCTGCGCGGCGCGCGGGCCCGGCGTTTCCTGGCCGAGGTGGAGGCACCGGGCGGCGACCCGCAGTTGGTGATGGCCCGCTGGACGGGCAACTACCGGCGCGGCAACGAGCGCACCGCGCGCGCCCACCCGCGCAACCGCCGCTGATCAGCGCCCCCGGTGCGCGCCCCTTCAGCCCGCGCCCCTCAGCCCGCGACCGGCTCGCCCGCGTACGTCCGCCACAGCTGTGCGTAACGCCCGCCCGCGGCGAGGAGTTCGGCGTGCGTGCCGTCCTCCGCGACGCGCCCGCGGTCCAGGACCACGACCCGGTCGGCGCGGGCCGCGGTGGTCAGGCGGTGGGCGACGACCAGGGTGGTCCGGGCTCCGGCCAGGCGCTCGGTGGCCCGGGTGACGGCCGCCTCGGTGGCCAGGTCCAGGGCCGCGGTCGCCTCGTCCAGCAGCAGGATGTCGGGCTTGACCAGCTCGGCCCTGGCCAGGGCGATCAGCTGCCGCTGCCCGGCGGAGAGGTTGCGCCCGCGCTCGCCGACCCGGTAGCCGTAGCCGCCGGGCAGCGCGGCGACCATCCGGTCCGCGCCGACCGCGCGGGCGGCGGCGGCCACCTCCGCGTCCGTGGCCTCCGGGCGGCCGTAGGCGATGGACTCGCGGACCGTCCCCCGGAAGAGGAAGGGCTCCTGAGGCACCACGCCCAGGCGGTGCCGGTAGGCGGCCAGGTCGTAGGAGCGCAGGTCCCGCCCGTCCGCCCGGACCGTGCCGGAGGTGGGGTCGTAGAAGCGCGCCACCAGCTTCACCAGCGTGGACTTGCCCGCGCCCGTCTCCCCGACGAAGGCCACGGTCTGCCCGGCGGGCACGCGCAGCCGGATCCCGGACAGGGCCTCGCCCTGCGCGGCCCCGGACTCCGCGCCGCTTCCCGCGTTGTACGAGAAGTGCACGTCGTCGAACTCGACCTCGCCGCGCAGCCCTTCGGCCGGGACGGGCAGCGGTGCGGCGGGCGCCGGGGTGCTGGTCTCCTCGCGCAGCAGCTCCTGGATGCGGCGCAGCGAGACCACGGCCTGCTGGTAGCCGTCGAAGACCTGCGAGAGCTGCTGCACGGGCGCGAAGAACAGCTCGATGTACAGCAGGTACGCCACCAGCGCGCCCGCCGTGAGCGTTCCGTCCCCGACCCGCCCGGCGCCGACGATCAGCACGCCGGCCGTGGCCAGGGTGGCGAGGAGCTGCACGAAGGGGAAGTAGACGGAGATCAGCCACTGGCCGCGCACCCGCGCCTGCCGGTAGCCGTCCGAGCGCTCGCTGAACCGCTCGTAGCCGTCGCGCTCGCGCCGGAACGCCTGCACCATCCGCAGCCCGGCCACGGACTCCTGGAGCTGGGCGTTGACGCCGCTGACGCGCTCGCGGGCCAGCTCGTAGGCGTGGACGCTGCGGCGGCGGAAGACGACCGTTCCGGCGGCCAGGGGCACGAGGGTGGCCAGGACGACCAGGGCGAGCTGAAGGTCGAGGGCCACCAGGACGCCCAGGATGCCGAAGAACGTCAGCACCGCGACGAGCGCCTGCACCAGGCCCGTCTGGAGGAAGGTGGTCAGGGCGTCCACGTCGGTGGTCATCCGGGTCATCACCCGGCCGGTCAGCTCGCGTTCGTAGTAGTCGAGGCCGAGCCGCTGGAGCTGGGCGAAGATCTTGACGCGCAGCGTGTAGAGGGCGCGTTCGCCGGTGCGGCCGACGGCGCGGGTGGCGCCGTACTGGACGGCCCACTGGGCGAGGACGACGGCCAGGGCGGCGCCCGAGGCCACCCAGACGGCGCCGAGCGCGGCGCGCTGCACACCCTCGTCGATGCCGTGCCGGATGAGGACCGGGAGGAGGAGGGAGGCGAGGGCGTCGGCGACGACCAGCAGCAGGGCCCCGGCCAGGGGGGCGCGCAGGCCGCCCAGGAGCCGGCGCAGGCCGTAGTCCCGCTCGGGGCGCGCGGCGCGTTCCTCGTCCACCTGGGGGGTGTCGGTGGCGGGTGGCAGGGCGGCGACCTGGGCCAGCAGCTCGGGGGTGGCCCCGGCCGCCTCCTCGTCCTCGCCCTCCTCGCCGGCGGGGGCCGCGGGCGAGGCCTCCACGGCGTCCGCCGGGTCCTCCTCCGCGGCGAGCGCGAGGCCGGCCGGGTCGCGTTCCACGCCGCCCAGCTCGCCGGGGTCGGCCAGCAGCCGCCGGTAGGGCTCGCAGCGCTCCACCAGCTCCTCGTGCGTTCCGGAGTCCACCAGCCGCCCGGCGTCCAGGACCGCGATCCGGTCGGCAAGCTGGAGGGTGGACTGCCGGTGGGCGATCAGCAGCGTGGTGCGCCCGGCCATCACCGAGCGCAGCGCGTCGTGGATCTCGTGCTCCACCCGCGCGTCGACGGCCGAGGTGGCGTCGTCCAGGATCAGCAGCCGGGGGTCGGTGAGGATGGCGCGGGCCAGGGCGATCCGCTGCCGCTGCCCGCCCGAGAGGGTCAGGCCCTGCTCGCCGACGACCGTGTCGTAGCCCTCGGGAAGGGCCTCGATGAAGCCGTCGGCCTGGGCGGCCCGGGCGGCGGCGCGGATCTGCTCCTCGTCGGCCTCGGGATGGCCGTAGGCGAGGTTGGCGCGGATGGTGTCGGAGAAGAGGAAGCTGTCCTCGGGGACCAGCCCGATCGCCGCCCGCAGCGAGGCGTAGGTCAGCTCCCTGACGTCCTGGCCGCCGACGCGGACGGACCCGCCGTCGGGGTCGTAGAAGCGGGGCAGCAGCAGGGAGACCGTGGACTTGCCGCTGCCCGAGGCGCCGACGACGGCCAGGGTCTCGCCGGGTTCGATGCGCAGCGACAGCTCGCGCAGCACGGGCCGGGCGCCGGGGCCGTAGCCGAAGCTGACGCGGTCGAACTCGACGGTGGCCGGGGCGTCGGGCGGCAGGTCGCGGGCGTCGGGGGCCTCGCGGATCTCCGGCTCGGTGTCGATGAGTTCGAGGACGCGCTCCACGCCGGCCCGGGCCTGCTGGCCCATGGTGAGGATGACGGTGAGCATCCGCACGGGCCCGACGAGCTGGGCGAGGTAGGTGGAGAACGCCACGAAGGTGCCCAGCGTGATCTCCCCCCGGGTGGCCATCCAGCCGCCCAGGGCCAGCATCCCCACCTGGCCGAGCGAAGGAACGGCCTGCAGCAGCGGGGTGTACCGCGCCTGGAGGCGGACGGTGCGCATCCGGGAGGCGAACAGCCGCCCGCTGACCGCGCGCAGCTTCCCGGTCTCCTGCTCCTCCTGCCCGAAGCCCTTGACGACCCGCACGCCGGTGATCGCGCCGTCCACGACCCCGGCCACGGCGGCGGCGCGGTGCTGCGCCTCCCAGGTCGCGGGGTAGAGGCGGGTGCGGCTGCGCCGGGCGACCAGCCACAGCGCGGGTCCCACGGCCAGGGCCACCAGGGTCAGCGGCGGCGAGAGGATCAGCATCACGACCAGGGAGACGGCGAAGAGCATCAGGTTGCCGATGGTCATCGGCATCATGAAGAGCAGCCCCTGGATGAGCTGGAGGTCGCTGGTGGCGCGGCCGACGACCTGGCCGGTGCTGAGGCGGTCCTGCCGCCGTCCGTCCAGCCGGGTGATGGTGCGGAACATCTCGGTGCGCAGGTCGTGCTGCACGTCGATGCCCAGCCGCCCGCCGTAGTAGCGGCGGATGAACGTCAGCGCGTACACGAGCAGCGCGGCGGCCGTCAGCAGCCCGATCCACAGGCTCAGGCCGTCCTCGCCGCCGATCACGATGTCGTCGATGACGACCTTGACGATCAGCGGCATCAGGGCCATCACGCCCATGCCGGCCAGCGAGGACCCCACGGAGAGAAGCAGGTTGCGGCGGTAACGCCAGCAGTAGGCGGTCAGCCGCCGTATCCATCCACCGTCCCGCACTGCGGTCACCTGTGCGCCTCCCGTCGTGATCAGCCACGGGACTCAACACCGCCGGCGTGGGCATTTCATCCCACTGCAACACTATGAACGAGATCGCGGCCGTACGCGGGCGGAAATCGGCTTGCCGGGCCTCGCCCGTCCGGCCTACCGTGCGGGGCATGTCAGGCATCACGCTCATCGCCACGGTCTGCGCCGACGCGCGCGCCGCGGAGTGGAGCGCCTTCCTCGTCCGCCGTCCCCGCGCCCGGCGCCCGGTCCTGGTCCGCTAGACCCGCCCGGCGCGTCGCCGCACCAGGGCCGTCCGAGTCCCTTTCCGACCGGACAGGCCGTCGGCACCCCCCTTGTTTCCCGGCTGTACCCCTTATCCGGGTCCCCTCCGGGTCCCTCCGGCCTGTCCTCGCCCGACGAGGACGACACCGTGGCCAGCCGCCGCAAGACCCTTTCGCAGAACTTCCTCCACCACCCCGGCGTGCTCCAACAGATCGTGCGCGCCGCCGAGCTGCGCCCCTGCGACCTGGTCCTGGAGCCCGGCGCGGGCGAGGGAACGCTCACCCGCGCCCTGGCGCGCGCGACCCGGCAGGTCCTGGCGTACGAGCTGGACCCGGCCCTGGCCGCGCGCCTTCCGGGCCGCCTGCGCGCCGAGCGCAACGTCCGGGTGGTGCCCGGCGACTTCCTCAACGCCCGCGCGCCGCGCGGCCCGTTCGCGGTGGTCGGCAACATCCCGTACGCCCGGACCACCGACATCGTCCGCTGGTGTCTGGGGGCGCCGGGGCTGACGGCGGCCACGCTGGTGACGCAGCTTGAGTTCGCGCGCCGGCGCACCGGGGACTACGGGACCTGGCCGCTCCTGACCGTCCGCAGCTGGCCGGAGCACGCGTGGGTGCTGGGGCCGCGGATCGGCCGCGGCCACTTCACGCCGGTGCCGCGCACGGACTCGGCGGTGCTGCGGATCGTGCGCCGCGAGGCGCCGCTGCTGCCGCGCCGGGACCTGCCCGCCTACCGGGCGCTGGTGGCCGAGGGCTTCACGGGCGTCGGCGGCTCGCTGGGCGCGACCCTGGCCCGCGGGCACCGCACGCGCCGGGTGCGCGAGGCGCTGCGCGCGGCGCGCGTCGCCCAGGACGCGCCGGTGGGGCGGGTGACGCCCCACCAGTGGCTGGTCCTCTTCGCCCACCTGCGCGGCGCGTAGCGCGCGTGGCGCCTGGGGCGGCCCGCACGCCCTGCCCCGGAGCGGGCTACGCCGCCGGGAGTTCCGCCTCCGCGCACAGCTCCGCGAGGTGGTCCAGGGACAGGCCGAGGGCCGTGGCCAGGGCGGTCACGGTGAAGAAGGCCGGGGTCGGGGCCCGGCCGGTCTCGATCTTGCGGAGGGTCTCGACGGAGATCCCGGCCCGCGCCGCGATCTCGGCCATGCTCCGCTCGCCGCGGGCCGAGCGGAGCAGCGCGCCCAGGCGGCGACCGCGTTCGCGTTCCAGTGGGGTCAGGGGAGTGCGCACCATGGACGTGATACTAATACCGGTATAAGAATTGGAACCAGGAGGGAAGCCGGGATGATCGAGATCAAGACGGACGCCGCGCTGGAGGCGATGCGCGAGGCCGGACGGGTGGTGGCCAACGCCCTGGCCGCCGCCCGCGAGGCCGCGGTCCCCGGCGCGCGCCTGCGGGACCTGGACGAGGCCGCGCGCGCGGTGATCGAGAAGGCGGGGGCCAGGCCGGCGTTCCTCGGCTACCACCCCTCCTTCGCGCCCACGCCCTACCCGGCCGTGCTGTGCACCTCGGTGAACGACGCCATCGTGCACGGCATCCCGACCGACTACCGGCTGCGTCCCGGCGACCTGCTCAGCCTCGACTGCGGAGCCGTGCTGGACGGCTGGACGGGCGACTCCGCGCTCAGCCTGCTGGTGCCCGGCGCCCCGGCCCGGCCGGAGGACGAGCGGCTGATCCGGACCGCAGAGCGCGCCCTGGAGGCCGGCATCGCCGCCGCCGTGACCGGCGCCCGGATCGGGGACATCGCGCATGCCGTCGGCACGGTCGCCCGCGCGGGCGGGTACGGCGTCCCCCAGGACTTCGGCGGCCACGGCATCGGCCGGGCCATGCACGAGGACCCGCCCGTCCCGAACGAGGGCCGCCCCGGCCGCGGCTTCCCGCTGCGGCACGGCCTGGTGCTGGCCATCGAGCCGATGCTGCTGGCCGGGGGCCGCGACGCGTACGTGTGCGACCCGGACGGCTGGACGCTGCGCACCACCGACGGCTCCCGCGCCGCGCACGTGGAGCACACCGTGGCCATCACCGACGACGGCCCCCGCGTCCTGACCCTGCCCTGACAGCGGCACGGAGGGCGGCGGGGAGGGCGACCCCGGCACCGGCCCGCGGGCTGCCGTTCGCCCGTCCCGGGGACGTTCCCCGGCCCCGGGACTTCCCGCGCGCGCCCGCCTCAGGCCGCGGCGTCGGCGCCCGGCACCCGCAGCGCCACCATCGCGATGTCGTCCGCGCCGCCCGGCGGCATCCGGTCCAGGATCTGGTCGCAGAAGTCGTCCAGCCCGTGGCTCGCCAGGGCCGTGGCGTGCCGCCGCAGCCGGTTCAGGCCGGTGTCCAGGTCGCTGCCGGTCAGCTCCACCAGCCCGTCGGTGTACAGCAAAAGCGTGGAGCCCGGCGGCAGTTCGGCCACCCCGTCCCGGCGCGGGCCCGTGTCGCCCATCCGCGCGCCCAGCAGCAGGGCCTGCCCCTGCTCCAGGTAGCGCGCGCCGCCCTCGGGCGTGACGAGCAGCGGCGGCGGGTGGCCGGCGCTGGCCCAGCGCATCGTCCACCGCTCCCCCTCGGCCGGCTCCTCCCCGCCGCTGCCGCCCCCGCCCGGGCCCTCCCCCGGCCCGGCGCGCTCGATCCTGGCCAGGATCAGCGTGGCCATCAGCACGTCCGTGATCGAGGACATCGCCTCGTCGAGGCGGTCCACGATCACCCCGGGCGGCTCGGCCCGGTCCCAGGCCATGATCCGCAGCATGTTCCGTAGCTGCGCCATGCCGGCAGCCGCCGACAGGTCGTGCCCGACCACGTCCCCGATGGCCAGCGCGATCCGGTGCCCGGGCAGCACGATCGCGTCGTACCAGTCCCCGCCCACCTGGGACCCGCGCGGGGCCGGCCGGTAGCGGGTGGTGACCTCCAGCGGGTGGATGTCGGGCAACGACGGCAGCAGGTGGCGCTGCATGGTGGCGGCGATGTCCCGCTGCCGCTCGAAGAGCCGGGCGTTGTCGATGGCCAGGCCCGCCCGGCGCCCGATGTCCTTGAACAGCGGCAGCTCGTCCTCCCGGAAGGGCCGCCCCGGGTCGGTGCGCGCCACCGTCAGCGCGCCCATCACCTGGCGCGGCGTGCTCAGCGGAACGACCACGGCGGAGACCGCGCCCAGCGCGTGCAGGAAGGTGGTGTGCACCACGGCCAGCGGGCTGTCCGGCGGGGCCGCGATCTCCTCCGGCCCCAGCAGCACCGCCTCCCCGCCGCGCAGCACCCGCGCCAGCACCGAGCGCGAGGCCTCGGGGATGGCCGAGAGGGTGCCCTGCCCGCCCTCCTGCCCGGCGTCCCGGCCCTGCGGCCCGACCACCGCGACCCGCCGCACCTCGTCGTCCCCGATCCGCAGATCCACCGCCGCCCAGTCCGCCAGCCGGTGGATGAGCAGCCGCCCCAGCCGGTTGAGCGCCTCCTCGGCCTCCAGCGTCTGGGTGAGAACCTCGGTGATCTCCCCCACCAGCGTGAGGCGCGCGGTCAGGTCCTCCATCGCGGCGAGCTGCGAGCCCAGGTGGTCGCGGGTGGCCTGCGCCTCGGTGGCGTCGGCCACCATGGTGACCACGCCCAGGGTGCGGCCCTCGGAGGTGACCGGGGCGCCGGACCAGCTCACGGGCAGCAGGCTGCCGTCGGCGTGCAGGAAGCTGTCGGTGTCCACCCGCACCACCTCGCCGCGCTCGGCCACCGCCATCAGCGGGCACTCGTCGCGCGGCGCCAGCGAGCCGTCGGGGCGGCGGTGCAGGAGGTCGTGGAAGTCCTGGCCGGTCATGCTGCGGGCGCGGCGGCCGACCAGCCGCTCGGCCTGGGGGTTGACGCCGGTGATCTGGCCGCTGTGGTCGGTGAGAATCATGCCGGCATTCATGTTGTCGAACACCGCGCGCAGGATCCGGGGGTCGTCCTCCAGGAACTCCGCCATCGTCCGCCGCCTCCGCTCGGCCCGCACACCGTCCTCCCGGCGATCCTCGCACCATTCCCGCCCGGCGGCCCGGCGGAGATCACAGCTCGGAGACACCTCCGCCACCATTCGCCCATCGGCGCGATACTGGGCGTATGCCGACGAGCGCCGTACCCACCCGGTCCGAACTGATCGAGCACCTCATACGCACCCGCATCGCCGGCGATGTCGCCACGCCCCGGGAGAACAACCTCTCCCACTACCGGGAGCTGGCCAACGGCAACCGGTACTACTGGCTCGGCCTGGAGTTCGGTGAGCGCTGGGCCGACGAGCAGGACGTGCTCGCCGTGATGGCCGAGCGCTGCGGCGTCGACGAGGACCCCGGCCACCGCCGGGGGCAGGACACCATCGACCCCGAGCTGACCGTGGACGGTCTGGAGCGGGCCGCGCGCCTGCTGCGCAAGGCAGTCCTGGGCCGGCAGCGGGTGCTCGTGGCCACCGGGCACCCCGGCGGCCTGCTGGACGTGCACGCCCGCACCGCGGCGGCGCTCCAGGCCGCGGGCTGCGAGCTGATCCGGGTCCCGCTGGGCCTGACGGCGGACGAGGGCGTGGTCGCCCAGCTCGCCGGGGTGGCGATGTACGAGCGCGGCGCCACGCTGTGGCACACCCATTCGCCGCAGCCGATGGCCGAGATCCTCGACGCGCTGCCCCGGGAGGGCGCCGGCCTGCCCGACCTGGTGGTCGCCGACCACGGCTGGGCGGGGTACGCGGCCGAGCAGGGCATCAACACGATCGGCTACGCCGACTGCAACGACCCGGCCCTCTTCCTGGCCGAGGCCGAGGGCACCCTGTCCGTGTGCGTCCCGCTGGACGACCACGTCGCCAACCCGCGGTACTACGAGCCGATGACCGCGTACCTGCTGGAGGCCGCGGGCCTGCCCCACCCGGGCTGAGCAACCGGCCGAACGGCCGCGGCGGGCCGCCGCAGAACCCCGCGGGCCGCCCGCCGCCACCCCTCACCCCGCCCCGGGCCGGGGGGAGCCCGCGCTCAGCGCGTGCCCGGGGGTGTTCCCCGGCGCGGGACGCGGATCACGCCCTCCTGCATCACCGACAGCGCCAGCCGCCCGTCGCGGGTGTACATCCGGCCGCGCGCCAGGCCCCGCCCGGCCTGCGAGGTGGGCGAGTCCGTGTCGTAGAGGATCCACTCGTCCGCGCGGAAGGGCCGGTGGAACCACATCGCGTGGTCCAGGCTCGCGCCCACGATGTCCCCGGTCCACCAGCCGCCGCGGCCGTGCGCCAGCAGCACCGAGTCCAGCAGCGCCATGTCCGAGACGTAGGTGGCCAGGCACAGGTGCGCCACGGGGTTGTCGGCCTCCCCGTCCAGCTTCCCGTTGATCCGGAACCACACCTGCTGGCGCGCCTCCCGGGGCCGCCCGGCGGTGGCGAAGGCCGGCTCCTGGACGTACCGCAGGTCGATGGCCTGCCGGGCCGCGAGCAGCAGGTCCAGCACCTCGGGGGCGAAGAACTTGTCGGCGTAGCGCGGCAGCAGCTCCTCGCCGGTCGGCAGGCTCTCCGGGTCGGGCGCCTGCGGCATCGGCTCCTGGTGCTCCAGGCCCTCCTCGGCGTCCTGGAAGGAGGCCGAGAGGGTGAAGATCGGCTGCCCCTGCTGCACGGCGACCACGCGGCGGGTGGTGAACGAACGCCCGTCCCGGATCCGCTCGACGCTGTAGATGATCGGGTGGCCCGGGTCGCCGGGGCGCAGGAAGTAGGAGTGCAGCGAGTGCGCCTGCCGTTCCTCGGGCACGGTGCGGCAGACCGCCACCAGCGCCTGCGCCGCGACTTGTCCGCCGAAGACCCGGGGGAGCACGGAGGGGTGGCTTCGGCCGCGGAAGATGTCGCGGTCGATCTGTTCGAGATCGAGCAGGTCGAGCAGGTACTGGAGAGTAGCGTCCATGTGGCTGATTCTGCACGGTGAACGCCCCGCGCACCACGAAGGCCCGGATCCTGATCGGATCCGGGCCTTCGCTTCTCGTAGCGGGGACAGGATTTGAACCTGCGACCTCTGGGTTATGAGCCCAGCGAGCTACCGAGCTGCTCCACCCCGCGGCGTGTGTCTCTACTTTAACGTGCGGCGCACGGTGCGTGCAAATCAGCTCGCGGGCGGGTGTCGGGACGCCGCCCGGCCGCGGCCAGTTCGAGGGTTCATCTTGACTTGGATTAAGTCCAAGGTAGGATCTCCTCAAGCATTGGCCACAGCATCAGCAGAGCACCGACAGTGCACAGCGAGGGCCCGGGCACCACACGAAGGGCGTGACAGGCACGATGACCGACCAGATCGCAGCGGGACCGCTCACCACCGAGACGGGCGCCCCGGTCGCGGACAACCAGCAGAGCCAGTCCGCCGGCCCCGGCGGGCCGGTGCTGCTCCAGGACCAGCACCTGATCGAGAAGCTGGCGCGCTTCAACCGGGAGCGCATCCCGGAGCGCGTGGTGCACGCGCGGGGCGCGGGCGCGTACGGCACCTTCCGGGTGACGGCCGACGTGACGCGGTGGACCCGGGCCCGGTTCCTGTCCGAGATCGGCAAGGAGACCGAGGTCTTCCTGCGTTTCTCCACCGTGGCGGGGAACCTGGGAGCGGCGGACGCGGTGCGCGACCCGCGCGGCTTCGCCGTGAAGTTCTATACCGAGGACGGCAATTACGACCTGGTGGGGAACAACACCCCGGTCTTCTTCATCCGGGACGCCATCAAGTTCCCCGACTTCATCCACACCCAGAAGCGGGACCCGTACACCGGCTCCCAGGAGGCGGACAACGTCTGGGACTTCTGGGGCCTGTCGCCGGAGTCCACGCACCAGGTGACCTGGCTCTTCGGCGACCGCGGCATCCCCGCCTCCTACCGGCACATGGACGGCTTCGGCTCGCACACCTTCCAGTGGAGCAACGAGGCCGGCGAGGTCTTCTGGGTGAAGTACCACTTCAAGACGGACCAGGGCATCCGCAACCTCACCCAGGACGAGGCCGACGCGCTGGCAGGCCGTGACCCCGACAGCCACCAGCGGGACCTGCGCGAGGCCATCGAGCGGGGCGAGTACCCGACCTGGACGGTGCAGGTGCAGATCATGCCCGCCGCCGAGGCCGCCGCGTACCGCTTCAACCCCTTCGACCTGACGAAGGTCTGGCCGCACGCGGACTACCCGCCGGTGACCATCGGCACGCTGGAGCTGAACCGCAACCCGCGCAACGTCTTCGCCGAGGTCGAGCAGGCGACGTTCTCCCCGCACCACTTCGTGCCGGGCATCGGCCCCTCGCCCGACAAGATGCTCCAGGGCCGCCTCTTCGCATACGGCGACGCCCACCGCCACCGGGTGGGGATCAACGCCGACCAACTGCCCGTCAACCGGCCGCACGCCGCCGGGGCCCGCACCCACGGGCGCGACGGCCTGGCCTACGACGGCCGCCACGGCGGCGCGAAGAACTACGAGCCCAACAGCTTCGGCGGCCCCGCCCAGACCGGCCGCCCGCCGTGGGAGCCCGTCCAGGTCGCCGGCGCCACCGGGGACCACCCGACCCCCGCGCACGCCGAGGACGACGACTTCGTGCAGGCCGGCAACCTCTACCGGCTGATGTCGGAGGAGGAGCGGGAGCGCCTGGTGGCGAATCTGGCGGGCTTCCTCGCGAAGGTCTCCCGGGAGGAGATCGCCGAGCGGGCGATCGCCAACTTCCGCCGGGCGGACGAGGACTACGGCAAGCGGCTGGAGGCCGCCGTCCAGGCCCTCCGCGGCTGACCCACGTCGCCGCTTGCCGTACACCCCGGTGCGGCCGGACGCCCCGAGGCCTCCGGCCGCACCGGTCGTTCCGGTGGCCGCCGGGCCGGGGATTTCCGGCCCGGTCCCGTCGGGTCCGGCTCAGACGGCCGCGGCGACCACCGGGGTCCAGCAGTTGATGATGTCGCGCACCGAGACGATGCCCACCGGGCCCGGCTCGCGCTCGTCCAGCACGATCAGGTGCCGGAAGCCGCCCTGGGCCATGGCGGTGGCCGCGTCCGCCAGCGTCCACTGGGGCGCGGCGAAGACGACGTCGGTGGTGGTGTGGGCGCCGGCGCGCTCCTGGTCAGGGTCCTGGCCCCGGCCGACGGAGACCAGCACGTCGCGTTCGGTCAGGATGCCGACCCCGGAGGTCTCGGGGTCCAGGACGACCGCGGCGCCCACCCGGCGGGCGGACATCAGGCGCGCGGCCTGGCGGAGGGTGTGATCGGGGCCGATGGTGAGGACGACGGTGCTCATGGCGTCGCGGACGAGCATGACGGGAGCCACCTCCTGAGGGGGAGAGGGAGCTTGAGAGGGGATTCACAAAGTCACAAGCAGGGGGACTCTCATGCTCACACGGGCAACCCGGGGCAACAAGGGTGCGGGCCGCACCAATCGGACCGGCCCGCCCCGGCCGTTCAGCCGCGCAGGTAGCTCAACAGCTCCTCGTGCAGCAGGCCGTTGGAGGCCGCCGCGTCCGCCCCCAGGGGCCCGTCCTTGCCGTCCAGGCCGGTGAACCGGCCCCCCGCCTCCTGCACCACGACCGCCGGCGCCGCCATGTCCCACAGCGACAACTCCGGCTCCGCGCACAGGTCCACGGCACCCTCGGCCACCATCATGTACGACCAGAAGTCGCCATAGGCGCGGGTGCGCCAGCAAGCCCGGGTCAGGTCGAGGAACCCGCCCAGCCGCCCGCGTTCCTCCCAGCCCGAGAGCGAGGAGTACGAGAACGAGGCGTCCGCCAGCCGCTCCACGGCCGAGACCCGCAGCCGGGTGGCCGAGGTCAGGCTGCGCCCGGTGAACGCCCCGCTGCCGGCCGCCGCCCACCAGCGGCGGTTCAGCGCCGGGGCCGAGACCACGCCCACCACCGGCCGGTCCCCGCCCGCGCCCCGCTCGACCAGCGCGATCAGCGTCGCCCACACCGGCACGCCCCGCACGTAGTTCTTCGTCCCATCGATGGGGTCGATCACCCAGCGCCGCGCGCTCTGCCCCTCGCTGCCGAACTCCTCCCCCAGCACCGCGTCCCGCGGCCGGGCCCGCTGGAGCGCCGAGCGGATCAGCTCCTCGGCCGCCCGGTCGGCGTCACTGACGGGCGTCATGTCGGGCTTCGTCTCGACCTTCAGGTCCAGCGCGTGGAAGCGCTCCATGGTCGCGGCGTCGGCGGCGTCGGCCAGCACGTGGGCCAGCCGCAGGTCGTCCTGGTAACCGGGCATGCCCCCCAGTATCCGGCACCGTGCGGGGCATCTTGACACCCCTGCGCGGCCCCTCGATTCTTTCCCGCACCAGGCGGCAGCCGCGCCTGGAGGCGAGGAGGCAACGATGCCCACCGCGCGCGAGTCCCTGCTGCGAGCCGCCAGGGACGCCGTGGAAAGACAGCCCTGGCCCGTGGTCCGGATGATCGAGGTGGCCGCCGACGCGGGCGTCTCACGGCAGACGCTGTACAACGAGTTCGGGGACAAGGCGGGCCTCGGAGCCGCCCTGACGGATCATCACCTGGCCGCTTTCGTCCGGGAGTTCCGCCGTTTCGCGGCCGGGCGGCCGGAGCCGCCCGGGGAGTTGCCGGCCCGGCTCACCGACTGGATCGTGCGCTCGGCGCGCGCGGACCGGGTGGTGCGCGCCGCGCTGACCGGGTGCAGCCGCTGCGCGGGGCTCCCGGCGGCGGCCCGGGACCCGGGCCAGCTGATAGCCGAGCTGTGGGAGGCCGCGTGGGCGGTCCTGGCGGCGCGCGCCCCCGGGACGGACGCCCGGGAGCTGCGGTCGCGCTGCGAGACGGCGGTGCGCCTGGCCGTTTCCCACCTGATCGCCCCGCCTGCGCCGCCCGCCACGCCTTCGGAGCCGCCCGCCCCGGAGGCCGTGGTCCCGGCGCAGCTGGTGCCGGGGTCCGCGGGCCCGGCGCGTGGGGCGCTCCGCTCCCGGGGCGGGCCGCAGGGCCGTTAGTCGCCCTCGCGGCGCTCGCGGGTGGCCAGCAGGCGGCGCAGCGAGTCCAGCCGCGAGGGGTCGGCGTGACCGGCGGCGACCCAGGCGTCCAGGGCGCAGTCCGGCTCGTCGTGGCTGCACGCCCGCGGGCACTCCGCTGTGCCCGGCTCCAGGTCGGGGAAGGCGTGGATCACCCGCGAGGGGTCCACGTGGTGCAGGCCGAAGGAGCGCACCCCCGGGGTGTCGATGACCCAGCCCGCGTCCGGCCCCGGCAGCGGCAGGGCCAGGGCCGAGACGGTCGTGTGCCGGCCGCGGCCGGTCACGGCGTTGACCGCGCCCGTGGCCCGCTGCCGCTCGGGCACCAGGGCGTTGACCAGCGTGGTCTTGCCGACTCCGCTGTGCCCGACGAACGCCGTGACGCGCCCCGCCAGCAGCCCGCGGACCGTCGCCAGGGCGGCCTCGTCCAGCTCCTCGTGGTTGGTGACCACGTGCCGGATGCCCATCGGCAGGTACGCCTGGAGCAGCGGGCCCGGCGCGGCGAGGTCGGCCTTGGTGAGGATCAGCAGCGGGTCCAGGCCCGCGTCGAAGGCCGCCACCAGGCAGCGGTCGATCAGGCGCGGGCGCGGCTCGGGGTCGGCGAGGGCGGTGACGATGGCGAGCTGGTCGGCGTTGGCCACCACCACCCGCTCGAAGGGGTCGTCGTCGTCCGCGGTGCGGCGCAGCGCCGAGCTGCGCTCCTCGACGCGGACGACGCGGGCGAGGGTGTCGCGGCGCCCGGAGAGGTCGCCGACCACGGCCACCCGGTCCCCGACGACCACGCTCTTGCGGCCCAGCTCGCGTGCCTTCATCGCGGTGACCGTCACGCCGTCCACCAGGCAGGTGATCCGGCCGCGGTCCACGGTGAGGACGAAGCCCTCCTGGGCGTCCTCGTGGGCGGGGCGCCGGTGGGTGCGCGGCCGGGTGCCCCGGCGGCTGGGGCGGACCCGGACGTCGTCCTCGTCGGTGTTCTTGCCGTACCGGCGCATGGCCGCGCGCCCGTGCCTAGGCTCTCTCTCCGGCCAGCATCCGGTGCCACAGCTCCGGGAAGTCCGGCATGGTCTTGCCGGTGGTGGCGATGTCCTCGATCTCCACGTCCTCCACCAGCAGGCCGAGCACGGCGCCGGCGGTGGCCAGGCGGTGGTCCTCGTAGGTGTGGAAGACGCCGCCGTGCAGGGGGCGCGGGCGGATGCGCAGGCCGTCGCCGGTCTCGGTGACGTCGCCGCCCAGGGAGTTGATCTCCTTGGTGAGCGCGGCCAGCCGGTCGGTCTCGTGCAGCCGCAGGTGGGCGACCCCGCGCAGCACGGACTCGCTCTCGGCCAGCGCGGCGACGGCGGCGATGCCCGGGGTCAGCTCGCCCACGTCGCTGAGGTCGGCGTCGATGCCCCGGACGCGGCCGGTGCCGGTGAACGTCAGACCGCGGTCGTCCAGCACGCACCGGCCGCCCATGGCGGTGAAGATCTCCCGCAGCGCGTCGCCCGGCTGGGTGGTCTGGCGGGGCCAGTCGGGGATGGTGACCGTGCCGCCGGTGACCAGGGCCGCGGCCAGGAAGGGCTGGGCGTTGGACAGGTCGGGCTCGATGACCAGGTCACGGCCCAGCAGGGCGCCGGGGGTGACCCGCCACACGCCGGGCTCGCCGCCCGCGTCGGGGGTGTCGACCTGGGCGCCCGCCCGGCGCAGCATGTCCACGGTCATCCGGATGTGCGGCGTGGAGGGCAGGCGGCGGCCGGTGTGCCGGACCTCGACGCCCTTGTTGAAGCGGGGGCCGGTCAGCAGCAGCGCTGAGATGAACTGCGAGGAGGCGGAGGCGTCCACGGAGACCCGGCCGCCGTCCACGGAGCCGATGCCGTGCACGGTCAGGGGCAGCGCGCCGCGGCCGTCGTCCTCGATGCGGGCGCCGAGGGTGCGCAGCGCGTCGATGAGGGAGTGCAGCGGGCGTTCGTGCGAGCGGGGGTCGCCGTCGAAGCGGACCGGGCCCTCGGCGAGCGCGGCCAGCGGGGGCAGGAAGCGCATGACCGTGCCGGCGTTCCCCACGTCCACCGAGGCGGGGGCCTGGGGCGTGGAGGGAATGACACGCCAGGACTCGCCTCGGCCGCTGGGGAGTCCGGAGACGGAGGTGCTGGAGGAGACGGTCTCCTCGATGCCGATGCCCAGGGAGCGCAGCGCGTCGGCCATCAGCAGGGTGTCCCGGGAGCGCAGCGGGCGGCGCAGCCAGCCGGGGTCGGAGGCGAGCGCCGCCAGGATCAGGGCGCGGTTGGTGACCGACTTCGATCCGGGCACCGTGACGGTCGCGCGCACCGGACCCGGGGCGGCGGGCGCGGGCCAGTGAGCGAGGGTTTCGCTGTGGTCGGTCATGCCTCTCACTCTAGTGCGCCACGCACCGTGACCACCGGTATCGGGCCGTCCGGGCTCAGAGGTCGAGGAGCCACCGGCCGCCGCCGAGGAGGGAGGTGAGGCAGACGGCGTGGAACAGCAGCAGCCAGAGCGTCGCGGGAACGCGGGTGAGGCGGGAGAGCTGGTCGGCGTCGGAGTCGCGGGCGCCGCCGCGCCGGCGCTTGCGCTGGAGCTCGAACACCGGCCGCACGCCGCCGAGCAGCAGAAACCAGACCACCAGGTAGGCGAAGGCGGCCTGCACCTCGGGCTCGGTCAGCCAGGTCACCAGGAGGAACGCGGCGCAGCTCAGCAGCACGGTCAGGACGCCCCAGGCGTTGCGGACCATCACCAGCAGGGCGAGCAGCAGGCCGCAGGAGAGCCACAGCAGCGCGGTGATCCGCCCGGCCGAGAGCAGGGCCGCGCCGCCCAGCCCCAGCAGCGAGGGGGCGGTGTACCCGGAGGCGGCGGTGAGGATCATGCCGAAGCCGGTGGGCTTGCCGCGCGAGAGGGTCAGACCGGAGGTGTCGGAGTGCAGGCGTATGCCGGTGAGGCGGCGGCCGGTCAGCAGGGCGACCAGGCCGTGGCCGCCCTCGTGGGCGATCGTGACGGCGTTCCTCGACACCCGCCACACGCCCCAGGGGGCGACGAGGGCGAGGGCGAGCAGGCCGGTCGCGACGGCCAGCCACAGGGCGGGCTCGGGCTGGGTGCCGGTGACCCGGTCCCACAGCTCTTCCAGGTCGGCGATGTCCACGGGCCCGCCGCCTAGCGGGTGCCGGAGGGCGAGGGCTCGCCGGTGGGGGACTCGGCGGCGCCGCCGGAGGGGCCGTCCCCGCCGCCGAGCAGGCCCAACTCCGCCTCGATCAAAGCCGGTTCCTCCTCCCGGGCCGCGCCCCCGCCGCTGCCGTCCGTCGCGCCGCTCACGTCGTCCGGGGCGGTTTCGCCGCCCGTGCCCGCGACGTCGCCCGTCACGCCGCCCGTCACGCCGCCGAGGAGGCCGCCGACCAGCCCGGACCCGTCCCCCGCGGCGGGGTCCTGGGAGCCGAGCACGGGCGGTATGCGGACCTCGACGAGGCCGCCGGGGCAGTCCGTGCCGATGAGGCCGGCCACGCAGTCCAGCAGGCCGGGGTCCTCGCCCTGGCCGGCCGCGGCGGTGGGGCCGTCCGCGGCGCTGCCCTCGCCGGCGGAGGGGGCGGGGGCGGCCTCGGGAGATGCCGGGTCGTCTGCGGTCGCCTCGCCGGTGTCCTCGGGGGCGGAGGCCGGGGAGGAGGCGCCGCCGGGCGGGGTGCCGGCTCCCTCGCCCGCGCCGGGCAGCGCGCGGGCCGGGCTCTCGCCGGGGCCCTGCGGGGCGAAGTGGGGGGCGGTGGCGGTGACGGCGACCACCGAGACGGCGGCGGTAACGGCCAGCTTGCCCAGCAGGCCGCCGGCGCCCGCCCCGGCGCCCGCGGCACCGGCACCGGCGCCCGCGGCGGCTCCCGCGCCGGCCCCGGCCGTTCCCGCTCCCGCTCCCGCTCCCGCGAGCCCCGCGGACTTGGTCACGGCCGCGGCGCCGCCCACGCCCGAGGAGGCCAGCCACCCGGCCAGGGCGAACGGCAGCAGCCCGCGCAGCGTCTCGTTCAGGTCGACCAGCTCCAGGTAGGCGGAGCGGCAGCGGTCGCAGACGTCCAGGTGGTGGCGAAGCTGGCGGTACCCGGCCCGCAGCAGCGGGCGCCGGGCGAACGTCCCCAGCCGCCCGGCGTGCCGGCGGCACTCGTCCCGGCCGGTCAGGGCCTCGTTCACGTGCGCCTGGAGGTACGCCTCCCGCAGGCCCTCGCGCGCACGGAAGGCGAGGACGGCGGTGGCGTTGGTCGTCAGGCCCAGGCGGGGCGCGACCCGCCGCACCGGCTCGCGCTCCACCACCGTGTGCCACAGCACCTGCTGCCAGCGCTCGGGGAGACTGAGGTAGGCGCGCACCACGATGGAGCGGTCGGTCTGCGAGATGACCCGGGCCTCGGAGTGCGTCTCGGCGGCCGGGCGGCCCGCCGCATCCCCGAGGTCGGCCACGGGCAGCTCGGCGCGCACCCCGGCGCGCGCGGCGGCGCGGCGCACCATCGTCAGCAGGTAGGGGCGCACGGCGCTGTCCGGCCCGCCGCCCTCGCGCACCACGCGCAGGGTGCGGGTGAAGACCTCGGCGGTGACGTCCTCGGCGGTGTGCGCGTCGGGGCAGCAGCCGCGGGCGTACCGGCGGACCGCGTCCACGTGGCGGCGGTACAGCTCCTCGAAGCCCCCGTCGTCGCCCTCGCGCACCCGCCCGAGCAGCGCGGAGTCGGATGCCGGGTCCTCTCGGCTCTCAGCCATGCGTCCCCCTCGGTCGGATCGGCCTGCCAACGACACCCAAGAGCCGAAGAAACGGTTCAGTCAAGATGCCGGGGCCCGTGTCACCCGCTTTTATCGCTTCACTCCAATGCTTCACACCCCGATGGCGGTCCCCTCGTTGGCGGAGTCGTGACAATGTTCAACCAGCGGATGATCTACGACCCTTCCGCGTCGATGAGACTCTTCCTCCCGCCGGAGACCACCTCGGAGCAGACCGCCCGCCTCACCGGCCTGCGCGACCTGCTCGACGCGTCCGCCCCGCCCCCTCCCCCGGAGGCCGAGGACCGTCCCCTGCGCGGCCACCGGCGGGCGCGCCGCCGCCCCGCCTGGGCCGGGCAGGCGGCGCGCGCCCAGTGGCTGCGCTGCGCCAGCCTCGTGCTGGCCGCGGCGGCGGCCCTGCTGGTCGCCATGCTCAGCGTGCTCGGCGGGCTGATCTCCTACCCGCCCCTGCGCGCCTCGGCGGCCCCGGGCGTGACCGGCGCCCTGCGGGCCTGGTGGCCCCTGCTGATCTACGGGCCGTGGCTGGTCGCCTCGCTCTCGATCCTGCGGGCGGCCCTGCACCAGCGGCACGCCCGGCACGCCTGGGCCGTGGTGGTGCTCTTCTCCGGCCTGGCCGTGTGCCTGTGCGCGGCGCAGGCGCCGCCCACCCCCTCGGGAGTCGCCACGGCCGGGCTGCCGCCGGTCTCCGCGCTCGTGGCGTTCCACCAGATCGTGCGGCAGATGACCCTGATCAACCCGCCCCGGCACGCGGTGCTCCCGCGCCGGCACGCCCGCACGCTGCGCCGGTGAACCGGCGCGGCACCGGCGCACGCCCGCCCCGGCGACGGGCGCCCGCCGTGCCTCCCGGCGCCGGCCGCGCCGATCGACGCCCGCCCCGGCGCGGGTCGTCACCGCGCGGGCCGCGCGGGCGCGCTCAGCCCCCGGCCGCCTCGGCGACGACCCGCTCGATGCGGGCCACCAGCGCGTCCGCGTCCACCGACTCGTCCCGGGCGGCCAGCGCTGTGCCCAGCTCGGCGACGACGGCGCGCAGCGCGGTGACCTCGGTGTGGATGCGGGTGAGGTACCCCCAGGCGTCGGCCTCGGAGCCCTCCGGCTTGAACTGCCACAGGTGGTGGGGCGAGGCGGCGTCGTCCCACATCTGGCGTGCGTCCCGGTCGTCGAGCCGGTCGTCCTTGTACAGGGCGACCTGGCGGGCGGCCGCCTTGGCGATCTTGTCCACGTCCGCGTCGGACACGGCCATGTCTTCCTCCCAGTCGGCGTCGTGCTTGAGTCGTTCGGCGACGCGGCTGCGGACGTCGCTCATGCTGATGCCGGGCCCGCGCGGGTCGATCTTGCCCGGCTGCCACTCCAGGTGACCGATCACCGAGGTGTCGCCCTGCCGTCCCCAGCCGTGCGCGCGGCACAGGGCCGCGGAGGCCCGGACTGCCGCCTCCACCTGCTCGGGCGGCCAGGGGTCCTTCCCGTCGCCGAGGTTGACGCACTCGAAGCCGTAGAAGTGGGTGTTGCCGTCGGTGTCGGTCTCGTTGTCCGCCGGGAGGCCGCGCTCCTCGATGACGGCGGCCAGGACGTCGCCGTCCCCCGAACCGGCGTGATTGGCCCGGCCGTTGCCGACCAGGTGGACCGTCCCGTCCTTCGCGATCACGCCGTGGCACAGCGGGCCCGGCAGGTCGGAACGGCCCGCGTAGCACAGCTCCACGGTGCCGGAGGTGCCCGTGGTGACCGTGTGGTGGATCATCACGCCGTGCACCGGGCCCCAGGAGCCCACGTGGTTGCGATTGTTGGTACGCCAGGACTTGTACTCCACCACCCGGACGCCCTCGTTCTGGAGAGCGCGCACCAGTTGGTCGGCGGAGAGCGGCGTGGCCATCGAAACCCCCTTACCAGGGGCCCCCGCCGCGGCGGCCCCTGTAATCAGGTTGCCACGCGGAGTGCCGATGAGAGCCGCACGAGACGGGGCGCGGGAGCCCGTTGGGCGCACGGGAACAGACGCCTTTGCGCCCGCGCACGCCGCCGCGCCCCCACGCACCCCGGCACGTTCGCCCTCGCACCCCCGGAGCGGCCGGGCCCGGCATGACGAAGGCCCGGCCGCGTTTCCGCGGACCGGGCCTCGGTCGTGTGGGGTGAGTGACGGGACTTGAACCCGCGACCACCTGGACCACAACCAGGTGCTCTACCAGCTGAGCTACACCCACCATCGGGTCGGCCGGTGAGGTCCGGCCAGCCGGGATACGAGTGTACAGGGTCCGAGGCGGTGGCTACGCCGCCTTTACGGCGGGCCCCGGCGGCTCAGGAGACGACGTGCTGGGCGGCGATGCGCTTGGCGGCGTCCGAGTCGGGGCCGGGCAGCGGGACGAAGATCGCCTCCCGGTAGTAGCGCAGCTCGGCGATGGACTCCCTGATGTCCGCCAGCGCGCGGTGATTCCCCGTCTTCTCCGGGCTGTTGAAGTAGACCCGGGGGTACCAGCGGCGGGCCAGCTCCTTGACCGAGGAGACGTCGATCACGCGGTAGTGCAGGTGGGACTCCAGCCGCGGCATGTCCCGGGCCAGGAAGCCGCGGTCGGTGCCGATGGAGTTGCCGCACAGCGGCGTCTTCCCGGCCTCCGGCGCGTGCTTGAGGACGTACTCGAGGACCCGCTCCTCCGCCTCGGCCAGCGTCGTGCCGCCGGCCAGCTCGTCGAGCAGACCCGAGGCGGTGTGCATCCCGCGCACCACCTCGGGCATGGTCTCCAGGGCCGACTCCGGGGGCCGGATGACGATGTCCACGCCGTCGCCGAGGACGTTCAGCTCCGAGTCGGTCACCAGCGCGGCCACCTCGATGAGCGCGTCGTCGGCCAGCGAGAGACCGGTCATCTCGCAGTCGATCCACACCAAGCGATCGTTCATGCGAACAACCTTACGTCGCGCTGCGCGACCGTACCGACCGCCTGGGGGCCGCTCCGGTCACGGTGCGGAACGAGTGCGCTGCCCCGGCAGCCGCGGCGCGGCGGCCTCCACCCCCGCCTTCACCCGCTCCCGCTCGGGGCCTGGCCCCGGGCCCGCGTCCTGCTGGCGCGCCCGGTACGCCGCGCGGTACGCGGCCGGCGAGGCGCCGAGCTGGCGCCGGAAGTGGCCGCGCAGGGCGACCGGGGAGCGGAAGCCGCAGCGGCCCGCCACCTCGTCCACCGAGTACTCGGAGACCTCCAGCAGCCGCTGCGCCTGGAGCACCCGCTGCGTGATCAGCCACTGCAGCGGGGCGCTGCCGGTGAGCGAGCGGAAGCGGCGGTCGAAGGTGCGCCGGCTCATGTACGCCCGGGCGGCCAGGGTCTCCACGTCGAACTGCTCGTGAAGGTGCTCCAGCGCCCAGGCCACCACCTCGGCCAGCGGGTCGGCCCCGATGTCCTCGGGTAAAGACCGGTCGAGGTGCCGGTGCGGCGCGGCCTCGGTGCCGTTGCTCCGGCGCGGGGGGAGCACCAGGCGGCGGGCCAGCGCGGCGGCGGCCTCCTGGCCGTGGTCCTGGCGCACGATGTGCAGGCACAGGTCGATCCCGGCGGCCGTGCCCGCGGAGGTCAGGATGTCGCCGTCGTCCACGAACAGCTCCCGCGGGTCGACGTGGACCGACGGGTACCGCTTGGCGAGCGTCGGCGCGTACATCCAGTGCGTGGTGGCCGGGCGGCCGTCCAGCAGCCCGGCCGCGCCGAGCGCGAACGCCCCCGTGCACAGGCCGACGATGCGCGCTCCCTCGCTGTGGGCGCGGCGCAGCGCGGCCAGCGCCGCCGCGGGCGGCGGCCCGGTGATGGACCGCCAGGCCGGAACGATGACGGTGCCCGCCCGGGCCACGGCGCCCAGGCCGTAGGGCGCGCGCAGTTCGAGCCCGCCGGTGGTGCGCAGCGGCCCCTCCTCGCCCGCGCAGGCGAGCAGCCGGTAGCGCGGCACCCCGGCGTCCTGCCGGTCGACCCCGAAGACGGACAGCGGGATGGAGCTTTCGAACATGGGGCTGCCGCTGAACAGGATCACCGCGACGACTTCGCGGCGCCGGCGGGCAGCCAGCTTGACGGCGGGCTCGGGGCCGTGCGTTGGGTCCTGGCTCATGCTCCTCAGTTCCCTCGGTCGTCGCATCCTCTCGGTCCTGCACGTTTCCCCCGACGTGTTTGCCAAGATCGAATCTACTGTGTCGGGTGAGGTTGGCGGGACCAGTTCATCACTCGGCGCTATATCGACATGACAACGTGGCGCGAAGCATTCGATCAGGAAGCGTTACACGTAGGAGCAGTTGGGGGAAGTGCGCCTCACCTCACTGCATGTCACCGATAGGACACAACCATGGCCCGGGCCCATCCGGCGGGCGCCGGCGGGGTGTTGGGAGCTGATGCGGGCAACGTACCCCGGGCACAGGGAAGTTGGCCGAAAAATGCGGGCCGCCGGAATGACAGTCGGCTCACGCGCCGGGCGCACGCCCCCGGATCGCGAGCCCCCGCCGCGCTGTAATCAGCCGGGCACCGTACGCGACACGGCCCTGCTCGCCGGCTGCCGGCCCCGGGGCGCGGGCACCGGCCCCGCCACGGGCGTTCCGGCTGGTCACGCGGCGGTGCCAGTCGCCGCGCACGGTGTCCGAAAGCGTTGCGCCCCGGGCCCGGCGTGGGGCATGCTGCGGGGTCACGGCGTCTACGGGCGGTTCCGGGGGTTGCACGCACGGTCCCTGGGAACGAGCCGGGGAACGCCTTACCCTGGAGGTGGAACACCGTGGACGCACAAGGAATCTTCGCCGCTTCCCCCGGCCTCTCCACACGCCGCCCCCATCCCCGACATATCCCCGAGGCTCCCTCGCCGACCCACCGCTGAGGCTCCGATGGCTGGATACGAGTTCCCCGAACCAGCGGATCGCCGCCCCCTCGCCGATCCGTCGTCCACGCCCGCGCCCGGCCGGGACGAGGGCGCGAAGCCGGTCTGCGACCCGGCCTTCCTGCACGGGGTGGTCGTGGGCTTCGACGGCTCGACGTCGAGCGAGCGGGCCCTGGCCTACGCCGTCGGCATGGCCCGGCGCTCCGGCTCGGGCCTGATCATCGTGCACGTGGCCAACCGCCTGCCGACCACCGTCTGGGCCGGCTGCGAGCCCCCCGCCCTGGTGGACATCCCCGACCACCGCACCGAGGTCCTGGGCCTGGAGCTGGCCTGCGCCGACCACCTCTCGGACGTGCCCTGGGTGCTGCTGGAGCGCGGCGGGGACATCTGCCACGAGCTGGAGGAGGTCGGCCGGGAGTACGAGGCCGACGCCATCGTCGTCGGCACCACGCACGGCCTGCTCAGCCGCCTCTTCGGCTCCGTCTCGGGCCGCCTGGCGCGCCGCGCGCAGCGGCCCGTCGTTGTCATCCCCTGAGCCCCCCGGCCCGGCCCTTGGGGTCAACTCGGTCGCGCACACTCGTCTTTCACCAAATTCCTCGCCCCGAAAGGGTGATTGTGCGCTTGTGATGGGCATAAGGGGGTCACGGGACACACGGCCAACCGAGCCGCCCGCCGGGAGGTGACGGACCCGGCAGCGGCTTCCTCCGCCGGCGTAATGGGCGACGCCGGCGCATGACGGCGGCCCCCGGGCGTGCGTTTGGTGGCACGCACTCCCCCCGGGGGCCGCCGTGCGCCGCTCTCGCGCGGCGCACGGCCCGCGCGGAGCCGGTCCCGCGCGACGCCCGTCTCGCCCGGCACCCCTCCCGCATCGCCCCTATTCCACTATTCCACCGTGACCGACTTCGCCAGGTTGCGCGGCTTATCGATGTCCCGGCCCAGCGCCAGCGCCGTGTGGTACGCCAGCAACTGCAGCGGGATGCCCATCAGCACCGGGTCCAGCTCGGGCTCGTTGCGCGGCACCACGATGGTGTCGTCCGCCTTCTCCTGCTCCTCGTGCGCCACCGCCACGATCCGCCCGCTGCGCGCCTTGATCTCCTCCAGCGTCGCGCGGTTCTTCTCCAGCAGCTCGTCGGTGGGGATGATCGCCACCGTCGGGACGGCCGGCTCGATCAGCGCCAGCGGCCCGTGCTTCAGCTCGGAGGCCGGATACGCCTCGGCGTGGATGTAGGAGACCTCCTTCAGCTTCAGGGAAGCCTCCTTGGCCACCGGGAAGCCGCGCACCCGCCCGACGAACATCATGCTCTTCGCGTCGGCCACCTCGGCGGCCAGCTTGGCGATGCGGTCCTCCTCGCGCAGGATCTCCGAGATCTGCTCCGGCAGCTTCTTCAGCCCCTCGATGATCCGCCGCCCGTCCGCCACCGACAGGTCCCGGATGCGGCCCAGGTGCAGGGCCAGCAGCGCGAAGGCCACCGCCGTGTTGGTGAAGCACTTCGTGGAGACCACGCACACCTCGGGCCCGGCGTGGACGTACACCCCGCCGTCCGTCTCCCGCGCGATCGCCGAGCCGACGACGTTCACCACGCCCAGGACCATCGCGCCCTTGCGCTTCAGCTCCTGGACGGCGGCCAGGGTGTCGTAGGTCTCGCCGGACTGGCTGGTCGCGATGTAGAGCGTGTCGGGGTCCACCACGGCGTTGCGGTAGCGGAACTCGCTGGCCGGCTCGGCGTCGGCCGGGATGCGCGCCAGCTCCTCGATCAGCTGGGCGCCGATCAGGCCCGCGTGGTACGCCGAGCCGCAGCCGAGGATCTTCACCCGGCGCACGGCGCGGGCCGCGCGGGCGTCGAGGTTGAGCCCGCCCAGCCGCACGGTCGCGAACCGCTCGTCGATCCGGCCGCGCAGCACCCGGTCCACCGCGTCCGGCTGCTCCGCGATCTCCTTGTGCATGTACGTGTCGTGGCCGCCCATGTCGTAGCTCTCCGCCTCCCACTCCACGGTGGTCGGGGAGGCGGCGGTGCGGCTGCCGTCGGTGGTGTAGGTGCGGTAGTCGTCGGCCTTGAGGGTGGCCATCTCGCCGTCGTCCAGGGTGATCACCTGGCGGGTGTGGCTGATCAGCGCGGCCACGTCGGAGGCGACGAACATCTCCTTCTCGCCGATGCCCAGCACCACCGGGGAGCCGTTGCGGGCCACCACGATCCGGTCGGGGAAGTCCGCGTGCAGGACGGCGATGCCGTAGGTGCCCTCGATGTAGCGCAGGGCCTCGCGGACCTTCTCCTCCAGCGTCTCCGCCTGCGAGCGGGCGATCAGGTGGGCCAGCACCTCGGTGTCGGTCTCCGAGGCCAGCTCCACGCCGTCCGCGGCGAGCTTGGCGCGCAGGTCGGAGGAGTTGTCGATGATCCCGTTGTGGACGACCGCGATGCGGCCCTCGCCGTCCAGGTGCGGGTGGGCGTTGGTGTCGTTGGGCGCCCCGTGGGTGGCCCAGCGGGTGTGCGCGATGCCGCAGGAGCCGGCGAAGCGGGCCGGCACCTTGGCCTCCAGATCACGGACCCGCCCGGCGTTCTTGACGGTCTTCAGGCCCCCGCCGCGCCCGCTGGAGTGGATCGCGATGCCGGCCGAGTCGTAGCCGCGGTACTCCAGCCGCTGCAGGCCCTCCAGCAGGAGCGGGGCCACATCCCGTTTGCCGACGTACCCGACGATTCCGCACATGAACGCTCCTCCTGCTGACACTGGTCCTGCTGTGCTGGTGCTGCTGTGCTGGTGCTGCTGGTGATCCTGCTGTGGGTCCTGGGTCCTGCCGGTGCCGGGCCGCCGGGCGGCTCACCCGTAGACGATCCGCCGCAGCTGCCGCAACGACAGTGCGGGAGGCGCCACCGCGCGGCGCGGCAGCTCGGCCGCGATCCGCTCGAAGATCGCCTCGTTGGCCAGCCCCCGGGAGCGCAGCTCGCGGTGCCGCCGCCGGACGAACTCCTCCGTCGTCTCATCGAAGTACGCCAGCACGTCGAGCACCACCCGGACCGCCTCTCCCGGGGCCAGGGGGGTGCTGCGGACCAGGTGTTCCACCAGGTCCTCATGGGGCGTACGGCCGTCGAGCACCCCTCGATACTGCGGAGCCACGACCGTTTTCGCAACTTTCCTGCCCGGAATCGGGCAGGAATTTGCCGCAAGGCGGTCATTCGCGGGCCCTCCGTCCCGGTGAACGGCCGCTGCGCCCCCTCAGTCGCCCATCAGTCCTCTTCGCAACGGCCGCTGCCGCCGCCCTGCGGGTGGCAGACCAGGGCCCGGTGCCCGGCGTCCTGGCTCAGATAACGGCCGACGCACTCGTTCGACTCGGTCCGCCCGTGCGCGGCGCAGAACGCCACGGCCGCGCGCCCGTCCGCGAACGGCCCCGGGGCGTGGATCACCCAGAACCCGGGGTTGAGGGAGGCGTAGTCGTCGCTGCGCAGCACCTGGGCGTCGGGGACGTCCTCGCGGACGGCGGCCAGCCGCTGGTCGAGGGCGCCCGAGTCCACCGGCTCCGAGAACAGCATGGCGATCCACCGCCCGGCCGGGGGCTCGGAGGTGGGCTCTCCCGTGGGCTCCTCGGTGGGCTCCTCCGTAGGCTCCTCCGTAGGCTCCTCCGTAGGCTCCTCCGTAGGCTCCGCCTCCGTGCGCTCCGCCTCCGTGGGCTCCGCCTCCGTGCGCTCCGGCGGCTCGTCCTCCCGCGTGACCGCGGGGGCGCCGCCGCCCCGCGGGTCCTCGGTGCCCTCCCCTCCCCCGCCGCTCAGCAGCGCCGCGGCCGTGATGCCGCCCGCCAGGGCCAGCGCCCCGACAACGGCCGCCGCAACGACCACCCCACGCCGGGCGCGCGGCCTCTCCGGCGCCTCGCCCGTCCGCGCGGGCACCGACGCCAGGACCGTGGCCCGCGCCCGCTCCTGCGCCCTGGCCAGCAGCGCGTCCAGCCGCGCCCCGTCCGGCCGGGCCGCCGGGTCCTTCACCAGGACCGCGCCCAGCACCTCGCCCAGCGGGCCGGAGCGCACGGGCGGCGGCACGGGCTCCTCCAGCACCGCCGACAGCGTGGACAGGGGCGTCGCGCGGCGCATCGGGCTGGTGCCCTCGGCCAGGACGTACAGCGTCATCCCCAGCGACCACAGGTCCGCCGCCGGGGCGTCGGGCACGCCGCGGATGCGCTCGGGGGCGATGTACTCGGGGGAGCCGACGATGCTGCCCGTCAGCGTCACCGGCGCCGCGCCCATCAGCGCGGCGATCCCGAAGTCGGTGAGCACGGCCGGCCGCGCCCCGCCCTCCCCCGGCGCGCCCAGCAGGACGTTGCCCGGCTTCACGTCCCGGTGGTGCACGCCGACGGCGTGCGCCGCCCGGAGCGCTGCCAGCACGTCGCGCCCGTACGCGATCACCTCGGCGGGCGGCAGCGGGCCCGCCTCCGCCAGCTCCTCCAGCGAGGGTCCCGGCAGCAGCTCCATCACCAGCCAGGGGAAGGGCTGGACGTCCACGATGTGGTAAATCCTCACCGCGTTCGGGTGGCTGACCCGCGCCAACGCCCGCGCCTCGCGCACGGCCCTCTCCCGCAGCGCCGGCTCGGCCTCCCCGGCCCCGTGATCCGGCGGCCACACCTCCTTCAGCGCGACATCCCGCTCCAACGCGACATCCCGCGCCAGCCAGACGGTCCCCATCCCGCCGCCCCCCAGCCGCCGCACCAGCCGAAACCGCCCATCGACGACCTGCCCCTGCTCCGCCCCAGCCATGCGCTCACTCTAGGCGTCCCGCCCCCGTCCCCATCAGCCACCGGCAACCCGCTCGGGCGCCCCTTCGGGCAGGCCCGACTCCTCAAGACACCCCAGGCCGTCGGCGACAACGCGCGCCGCCGCGTTGAGCACGGACATCCGCAGGTCGGGGTCCCAGGCCTCTGTTCCCGCCGAGAACGAGGCGTTCGTGTACGGGGCCGGGTAGGGCTCGTCGCCGTCCGCCGAGCAGGGAAAGGTGATGCCGGTGGCGTCGTTGAGGCTGTACGACAGCTCCCCGGTCGCATACGGGATGGAAGCGTCCGGGTAGCCGTCGGCGATGGACTCGGGCCGGAGCCAGCCGAGGGCCACTCGCGCCGGAGTCGAGTTCGGCGAGCTGCGTGCCGTTCCCTGAGCTTCGAACAGACAGAGCGTCTTCTCGAAGGCTCTCGCCAGCCCCGCCAGAAAGGCTTCGAGAGCGGCCGGCTCCTCGCCGACCTCCTTGAACTCCCGCGTCCCGGCCATCCGTTCCAGATCGCCGGCGGCCGAGGCCAGGACTCTCTCGCAGAGTTGCCGTACGGAAACGGAAGCCGTCGCCGATGGCCGAAGGACTCTCCTCACCGGTCCCTCCGGAGGAGCAGCCTCCGACCAGAAGCCCTGTGACGCACCACCAGGCAGAGACGGCGGATGCGCACCGCCAACGGCGAACATTTCATGTCCTCCGCCTCGCCCGTTGACAGATCGCCGGGGGCGAAGTCCCCCCTCGGTACTCCGGAAACGACGGGGGTCACGGTAACAGGGCGCGTATCAGAGGTCACTCAGCCCCAAGGCGCGGGCGATCAGCATGCGCTGGACCTCGCTGGTGCCCTCGCCGATCTCCAGGATCTTGGCGTCGCGCCACATGCGGGCGACAGGGTATTCGTTCATGAAGCCGTAGCCGCCGTGGATCTGGGTGGCCTCGCGGGCGTTGGTGACGGCAACGTCGGAGGCGTGGAGCTTGGCGATGGCGGCCTGCTGCTTGAAGGGGGCGCCGGCGGCGAGGCGGGCGGCGGCGTCGCGCCAGGTGGTGCGGGCGGTGTGGGCGCGGGCGGCCATGTCCGCGAGCTTGAACTGGATGGCCTGGTTGGCCCCGATGGGGCGGCCGAAGGCGGAGCGGGTGCGGGCGTAGGCGAGGGATTCGTCCAGGCAGCCCTGGGCGAGGCCCGTGGAGAGGGCGGCGATGGCGATGCGGCCCTCGTCCAGGATGTGCAGGAACTGCGCGTAGCCGCGGCCCTCTTCGCCGAGGAGGTGGTCGGCGGGGACGCGCACGTCCGCGAAGGACAGCTCGTGGGTGTCCGAGGAGTTCCATCCGACCTTGGAGTACGCCGGGGCGACGGTCAGGCCGGGCGTTCCGGCGGGGACGACCAGGGTGGAGATGCGGCCGGGTGAGGTGACGGCGGTGACGGTGATCAGGGAGGTGATGTCGGTGCCGGAGTTGGTGATGAAGCACTTGGTGCCGTTGATGACCCAGGTGTCGCCGTCGCGGACGGCGGTGGTGCGGGTGCCCCCGGCGTCGGAGCCCGCCTCGGGCTCGGTGAGGCCGAACGCCCCGAGGGCCTCGCCGCGGCACAGCGCGGGCAGCCAGCGGCGTTTCTGCTCCTCGGTGCCGTAGCGGAACAGGGGCATGGCGCCGAGGGAGACGGCGGCCTCCAGGGTGATGGCCACGGAGGAGTCGACGCGGGCCAGCTCCTCCAGAGCCAGGCACAGGGCGAGGTAGTCGCCGCCCATGCCGCCGTACTCCTCGGGGAAGGGCAGGCCGAACAGGCCCATCCGGCCCATCTCGCGCACGATCTCGTAGGGGAAGGCGTGGCGTTCGTAGAGGTCCCCGATGGCGGGGGCGATCACGTCGTGGGCGAACTCCTCGACGGTGCGGCGGAGTTCCTCGTGCTCCGGGGTCAGCCCGAAGGAGGGGGCGGGAGCGGGGGCCGTGGGGGTGGTCGTCATTCGCGGGGCTCCTGGTGGGAGAGGGCGCGGACGGTGCGGGAGGGGCTGGGGCGTCCGAGGCGGCGGGCGAGCCAGAGGCTGGTGGCGACCAGCCTCTCCAGGTCGACGCCGGTGGAGATGCCCAGGCCGTTGAGCATCCACAGCAGGTCCTCGGTGGCGAGGTTGCCGGTGGCGCTCTTGGCGTAGGGGCAGCCGCCCAGGCCGCCGGCGGAGGCGTCCACGGTGGTGACGCCGTGCCGGAGCGCGGTGAGGGTGTTGGCCAGGGCCTGGCCGTAGGTGTCGTGGAAGTGGACGGCGAGGCGGTCGGCCGGGATGCCGGCCGCGGCGAGGGCGTTCAGCAGCTCGGCGACCCGGCCGGGGGTGGCCACGCCGATGGTGTCGCCCAGGCTCAGCTCGGCGCAGCCGAGGTCGCTCAGGCGGCGGGCGACGCGAACGACCTGGGTGACGGGCACGTCGCCCTCCCAGGGGTCGCCGAAGCACATCGAGAGGTACCCGCGGACGGGGACGCCGGCGTCGAGGGAGCGGGCGACGACCGGGGTGAACATCGTCAGGGATTCGTCCACGGTGCGGTTGAGGTTGGCGCGGGCGAAGGACTCGGTGGCGCTGGCGAAGACGGCGACCTCGCGGGCGCCGTGGGCCAGGGCGCGCTCCAGGCCGCGCTCGTTGGGGACCAGGACGGGGAGGCGGACCCCGGTGAGGTCGCGGACGAGGGGGAAGACCTGCTCGGCGTCCGCGAGTTGGGGGACCCACCGGGGGTGGACGAAGCTGGTGGCCTCGATGGTGGTGAGGCCCGCGGCGGCCAGGCGGTGGATGAACTCGGCCTTGACGTCGGGCGGGAGCGTGGCCGGCTCGTTCTGCAGGCCGTCGCGGGGGCCGACTTCGTGGATGCGCACGTGGGCGGGGTACCCGGGAGCGGAGGTCGGCGCGAGGACCGCGCCGGGGATGGGGGACGGGAGGGGGGACGGGTTCGCGGCGGGCGCGGAGGCGTCGTTCACGCGGGTGCCTCCCCGGGGGGCGAGGGTGTAACGGCCGTGGCCGGCGTGACGACGGCGAGCGGCTGGTCGATGGCGACGGCCGTGCCCGCGGCGACGGACAGGGTGGTGAGCGTGCCGTCGTGCGGTGCGGTGATGAGGTGCTCCATCTTCATCGCCTCCAGCACCAGAAGGGTCTGACCCGCCGTCACCTCCTCCCCCGCCGCGGCCTTGACGACGGTGACCGTGCCGGGCATGGGGGCGGTGAGGGTGTCCTGGAAGCCCGCCGCGCCCGCGCCGGCGGTGGCGACGGGGTCGTGCGGGCGCACCTCCCAGGCGTCGCCGTCGCGGCCGAGCCACAGCGTGGGCCACGCGCCGGACCCGTCTCCGGGCCGGAGACCGGTCGGACCGGCGGGCGTTCCACCGGGCGTCGCACCGGGCGTTCCGGGCGAGCCCCCCGGCAGGCCGCCACCGGGGCCGCCGGGCGAGCCGCCCGCCACGTGGAACGCGTGGGTCAGCTCACCGAAGGCGATGCGCGCCTCGGGCGCCTCCGGCGGGCTCAGCAGCCGCGCGGCCACGGCCGCCCCCTCCCCGACGCGGACCTCCCCGGGCCGGACCCGGACGGCCACCGGCTCGTGCCCGGGGACCCGCAGGTGGTGCACGGTCCACGCCGCCTCGCCGCCCAGCCGCCAGCCGTCGGCGGCCCCGAAGGGGTCGGCCCACTCCCCCGGCGCGGGCGCCGGGGCGAGCGCCGCGTGCCGCAGCAGGGCCGCCGCCGCGTACACCTCCTCGGGAACGTCCCCGGGGATCAGCGAGGGCGCGGCGGACTCGACCAGCGTGGTGTCGTAGTCGCCCGCGGCGAAGGCGGGGTGGGACAGCAGGCGGCGCAGGAACCCGGCGTTGGTGTCCACGCCGAGCACGGCGGTGCGGCCGAGGGCGGCGCGCAGGCGGCGCAGGGCGGTGGCGCGGTCGGGGCCGTGGGCGACGACCTTGGCGAGCATCGGGTCGTAGTGCGGGCTGACCTCGGTGCCCTCCGCGAGCCCGGAGTCCACGCGGATGCCCTCCCCCTCCGGCTCGCGCAGCAGGCGGACGGTCCCCGCCGAAGGCAGGAAGTCGAGGCGCGGGGTCTCGGCGCACAGCCGGGCCTCGACCGCGTGCCCGGAGGCGGGCGGCGGGAAGGCGGCGGGCAGCGGCTCGCCCGCGGCGATCCGCACCTGCCATTCGACCAGGTCCAGGCCGGTGATGGCCTCGGTGACGGGGTGCTCGACCTGAAGGCGCGTGTTCATCTCCATGAACCAGTGGGTGCCGGGGTCGTCGCCGGGGACGATGAACTCCACGGTCCCCGCGCCCCGGTACCCGCAGGCGCGGGCGGCCCGGACGGCGGCCTCGCCCATGGCGGCGCGGGTGTCGGCGTCCAGCAGGGGGCTGGGGGCCTCCTCCACGACCTTCTGGTGGCGGCGCTGGAGCGAGCACTCGCGTTCGCCCAGGTGGACCACCCTGCCGTGGGCGTCCGCGAGGATCTGGATCTCGATGTGCCGGGGGCGTTCGACCCAGCGCTCGGCGAGCAGCGTGTCGTCCCCGAAGGCGGCGCGGGCGGTGCGCCGGGCGGCGGCGATCTCCTCCTCCAGCGCGGCGGGGTCGCGCACCAGCCGCATGCCCTTGCCGCCGCCCCCCGCCGAGGGCTTGAGCAGCAGGGGGAACGCCAGCCCGCGCGCCGCCTCGGCCAGGCCGGGGGCGCCGGGGTCCCCGGGGCCGGGGTCGCGCACGCCAGGCACCACGGGAACGCCCGCGGCGGCGACCGTCTCCTTGGCGCGGATCTTGTCGCCCATGGCGGCGATGGCCTCGGCCGGAGGGCCGATGAACGTCAGCCCGGCGTCGGTGACGGCGCGGGCGAAGGCGGCGTTCTCCGCGAGGAAGCCGTACCCGGGGTGGACGGCGTCGGCGCCGGTGGCCGCGGCGGCGTCCAGCAGGCGCGGCAGGGAGAGGTAGGACTCGGCGGCGGGCGCGGGGCCCAGGCGCACGGCGCGGTCGGCCGCGCGGACGTGGGGCGCGTCGGCGTCGGCGTCGCTGTGGACGGCGACGGAGGCGATGCCGAGGCGCCGCAGGGTGCGGATGACGCGGACGGCGATCTCGCCGCGGTTGGCGATGAGGACGGTGGCGAAGGGCACGCGGATCACATCCGGAAGACGCCGTAACGGGTGTCGGGCAGCGGGGCGTTGGCGCAGGCGGTCAGGGCGAGGCCGAGGACGGTGCGGGTCTGGAGCGGGTCGATGATGCCGTCGTCCCACAGGCGGGCGGTGGCGTAGTACGCGTCGCCCTGGGTGGCGTACTGGGCGCGGACGGGCTCCTTGAACGCCTCCTCGGCCTCGGCGGGCCACTCCTCGCCGGAGGCGGCGAGCTGGTCGCGGCGGACGGTGGCCAGCACGGCGGCGGCCTGCTCGCCGCCCATGACGGAGATCTTGGCGTTCGGCCACATCCACAGGAAGCGGGGGGAGTACGCCCGGCCGCACATCGAGTAGTTCCCCGCGCCGTAGGAGCCGCCGATGACGACGGTGAGCTTGGGGACGCGGGCGCAGGCCACGGCGGTGACCATCTTGGCGCCGTGCTTGGCGATGCCGCCGGCCTCGTACGCGCGGCCGACCATGAAGCCGGAGATGTTCTGCAAAAAGACCAGCGGGATGCCGCGTTGGTCGCACAGCTCGATGAAGTGGGCGCCCTTCTGGGCGGATTCGGAGAAGAGGACGCCGTTGTTCGCCACGATGCCGACGGGGTGCCCGTGCAGGCGGGCGAAGCCGGTGACCAGCGTGGGCCCGAACTCGGCCTTGAACTCCTGGAATCGGGAGCCGTCCACCAGGCGGGCGATCACCTCGCGGACGTCGTAGGCGGTGCGGGAGTCCACGGGCACCACACCGTAGAGGCCGGCCGGGTCCACGGCGGGCGGCTCGGCGGGCTCGACGGACCAGGGCAGCGGGCCGCGCCGCGGGAGGGTGGCGACCAGGGTGCGCAGGATGCGCAGGGCGTGGGCGTCGTCCTCGGCGAGGTGGTCGGTGACGCCGGAGACCCGGGAGTGGACCTCGCCGCCGCCCAGCTCCTCGGCGGTGACGACCTCGCCGGTGGCGGCCTTCACCAGCGGCGGGCCGCCGAGGAAGATCGTTCCCTGGCCGCGGACGATGACGGCCTCGTCGCTCATGGCCGGAACGTACGCCCCGCCGGCGGTGCAGGAGCCGAGGACGGCGGCGAGCTGGGGGATGCCGGCGGCGGACATCCGGGCCTGGTTGTAGAAGATGCGGCCGAAGTGGTCGCGGTCGGGGAAGACCTCGTCCTGCATCGGGAGGAACGCGCCGCCGGAGTCGACCAGGTAGAGGCACGGGAGGCGGTTCTCCAGGGCGATGTCCTGGGCGCGCAGGTGCTTCTTGACGGTCAGGGGGTAGTACGTCCCGCCCTTGACGGTCGCGTCGTTGGCCACGATGACGGCCTCCCGGCCGCTGACGCGGCCGATGCCGGCGATCACCCCGGCGGCCGGGGCCTGGCCGCCGTAGAGGCCGTCGGCGGCGAGTGGGGCCAGCTCCAGGAAGGGCGAGCCGGGGTCGAGCAGGGCGTCCACCCGGTCCCGGGGGAGCAGCTTGCCGCGGGCGGCGTGCCGCGCGCGGGCGCGCTCGCCGCCGCCGAGGCGGGCGGCGGCCAGCTTCTCGCGGAGCCGGGCCGCCAGCTCGCGGTGGGCGGCCTCATGAGCCCGGAACGCCTCGGACGCCGGGTCGGCCGCGGAGGTCAGCACGGGTGCCTGCCGCATGCGGCCAGGTTAACGCTCGCTAACCCGCCGTGTCTACAATGCGGTGTCATGACCTCCCGTTCCCGCGCCGAGGGCGCCTCCCGGCCCGCCGCGGGCGCCCTCTCGCGCCGGGAGCAGATCCTTCGCGAAGCCTCGCGGCTCTTCGCCGAGCGCGGCTTCCACGGCGTGGGCGTGGACGAGATAGGCGCGGCGGTGGGCATCAGCGGGCCGGCGCTGTACCGGCACTTCGCGGGCAAGGACGCGATGCTGGCCGAGCTGCTGGTGGGCATCAGCAGCCGCCTGCGGGAGGGCGGCGAGGCGCGGGCCGCGCGGGCGCGCGCCTCGGGCCAGGGCGCCGAGGCGGCGCTGGACGCACTGATCGCGGGGCACATCGAGTTCGCCCTGACGGACCGGGCGCTGATCACCCTCCACGACCGGGAGCTGGACCGCCTCCCGGACGCGGACCGGCGCCGGGTGCGGCAGCTCCAGCGCCAGTACGTCGAGCTGTGGGTGGAGGTCGTCCGCGAGGCCCACCCCGCCCTCCCCGACCCCCAGGCCCGCGCGGCCGTCCACGCGGTCTTCGGCCTCCTGAACTCCACCCCCCGCCTCTCCCGCCCCCACACCCTCCCGGACCGCCCGACCACGGCCGCGCTCCTGCACCGCCTGGCCCGCGGAGCGTTCGCCTCGGCGGCGGGCGGGGGCGGTGGGCGGGGCTAGGCTCAGTCCGGCCTCAGCTCGTAACGCAGCCGTCGGCGCGCCGCGGGCATCACCATCACGTCGGCCTCGACGGGGCGTTTCTCCCGGTCGAGAGTGAGGCGCGCCAATTGCAGCACCGGCTCGTCCCGCGCGGCCCCGAGGAGTGCGCGCTCCTCGTCGGTCGGCATGCGCGCGGTCACGTCCTCCCGGACGAGGTGGCCGACGTGCCCCAGCCCGGCCAGCAGGGCGACGGCTCCGCCCGGGATCTTGGCGGGTGCGGCGAGGGGCGTCCCCCGGGCGATGTGCAACGGGAAGTAGGCGTCCGTGAGTTCGACCGGCTCCTCGTCGGCGTACATGATCCTCCGGCGGACGACCACGAGGCTTCCTTCCGCCACCCCGAGCAGCCCGGCCACGACCTCCGGGGCGGGGACCTCCCCGGCGTGCACGATCCGCTGGCCACCGCGCCGCCCCCGGGCCCGCGCCTCCTCGCGCCAGGCACCCCCGGGCCCGTCGCCTCCCGGCCTGAGGTACGGCATCGACGCACTGACCCAGTCGCTGCCCACGGCTTCCACCCTCTCCCCTTGTGTGAAGAGCAGTATGTTCCCGGCGCGCAGGCGCGCAGGCGGTCAGCGGGTGCGGGGGTGTGGTCGTCCTGATCGGGCGCCGGTGGTGCCGGGCGTGGGGCGGATGGTGCGGGTGGCGTAGTGGACGGTGTGGGCACGCATGGTGAACGACTCTCCGCTGGTGAATTCCAGACGGCGCCCGCCGCGCGGGGTGGCCGTCATGTCGGCCACGGTGAACGCCTGGCCCGCGAGGAGCAGTTGATCCCCGACCCGGATGGTGAGCGGGTCCACGGTGACGCCGATGGCGATGCGCTGGTTCATCCCTGCCTCGTTTCCTGGTCATCAGCGGCGACCTGGCCGTGCGAGTCCTCGTGGGTGCGGGCGTTGGGGCCGGGCGGTCGGAGGGCCAGTCGGGCGCACCGGCTCTCCGCCACCCGCAGCGCGTCGGACAGGCACTCCGCCAGCCGGATCGCCGCGAAGCGCACCTCCCTCACGGTGGCCGCCGGTTCAGCGATCAACGGCCGGGCACAGCGCAGCACCTCGGCCCCGGCGGCCGGCTGAAGCTGCTCCACCTCGTCCGCAAGCGCGGCCAGCTGCGTCTCCCCGCCATGGGGCGCGAGGAAGGCCGGGCTCCCCTCCTGCCCCGGCCAGGGCAGCAACCGCGCCCCGGCCCAGGGGGCTTCGGTGTCAGGCACGGCGGGTCTCCTGGTGGGCGAGGCAAAGCGCGGCGCGCAGCGGCCCGGGTTCGGTCAGACAGGCCCCGGCAGGCGGGACCAGCCAGCGAATGCTGGCGCCCCCGGTGAAGGTGCCCGCGCAGTAACGCGCCGGGGGTACCGGGACGACCCCCATGCGCAGAACCTCGGCATTGATGGCCTCCCACCCATCCGCCGCGCCCACGCGGACCAGCCACGTCAGGGTGTCGGCCTCCTGATCCTGAACGACCGCGCCGCAGCCACGGACACAACGAAGCCGGTACAGCACCCGGAAACCCACGAACCCCGGCAACCGGACGGCATCCCACCAGCGATGAGCGGGCAGCATCTGCACGCCCTGATCCGTCGTCGGCAGCCACACCGGCAGGCTCTGTGTGCTCATCAGGCGCCCCCTTGGGTCCTGAGCGCGGCGCCGAGCGCCGAGGCCGCGTCGGCCAGCAGTTGCATGTGGACGGCCTGGGCCAGCGGTCCGCCTTCCGCCGGGGGCCTGTTGAGGAGGTGCCGGGCACTCTCCAGGGCGGCCAGGTGGAAGCCGGGGCCGTCAACGGCCAGCGTCTCGCACGTGCGGAGAGCGGCCCGCAGGTGCGCGGAGAGTTCCGCGGTCGTCGCGGCGACCTGATCCGGTGCGCCCTTGGTCGCGTAGAGGCGTCTGGCCCGGCGAACGGCCTCGCGCAGCGCCTCGTGGTCGACGCTCGTGCTCTCCGGCGCCCCACTGGTCATGGTTCCTCCAGACGTCGTTGCCTGTCGTAAGCAGACAACTACGCGGACAGGACCCGAAGAATCACAGACGATGCACAGCCATCGGCAGGAATCAGGGCGATGTGGCGCGGAAGCGGCCTGAGTTGGGGAACACTCTGGGCATGCACGCTGCCGCATCCCCCACCGCCGTGGGCGAGAACATCGCCGTTCAGCGGAAGGCCCGGGGCCTGTCACAGCAAGCGCTCGCCAACCGGGCCAACATCTCCAAGTCCCTTCTCGCCAAGATCGAGATCGGTGACCGCGCCTGCCGCCCCGCCGTGGCCGCCGCCCTCGCCGGTGCGCTCGGCGTGCCCCTCGCCGTCCTCTACGGCCAGCCCTACGCCGAGTCCCCCGACCCCCAGCTGATCGACGCGCTGCGCTCCGCGGTCCTGCGCCACCGGCACCCCGCCATCTCCGACATCCGGCCGGAGACGCTCGCGGCGGACGTCAACGCGGCCTCCGAACTGCGGGCCTCCACCAACTACGCCGACCTGCTGCCCGGCCTGCCCGAGCTGATCGGCCGCACGGTCGCCCACGCCCACGACAGCGGGGAGCCCGCCGCGTGGCAGATGGTCGTGGACGCCTACTCCTGCGCGTTCACCATCGCCCACCGCCTCGGCTACCCCGACCTCGCCGCGCTGATCTCCGCCCGGCAGGAGTGGGCGGCCAACCAGACCTGGTCCCCCGTCGCCCAGATGGCCGCCGCCTGGACCGAGGCCGGCACCTACCAGTCCGCGGGCGACTACCTGGAGGGGCTGGCCGTGACCGACCGGGCGCTGTCCACCCTCGGGGCGTCGGCGCCGCAGAGCGTCGAGACGGTCGTCGCGGCCGGGTCCCTGCACCTGCGGGCCGTCACCCTAGCCTCCCGGGCCCGGGACGGCGCGACCACCCGGCTGCACCTGGGTCACGCGCGGCGCCTGGCCGCCCTGGTCCCGGCGGGCGACGCCTACCGGCACAACCTGACCTTCGGCCCCGGCAACGTCGCACTCCACGAGCTGGCCACGCACATCGAGCTCGAACAGCCACGGCGCGCCGTCGCGATGGCCGAAGACCTCCAGGACGCCCGGCTCCCGGGGCTGGCACCCACCCGCATCGGACACCTGCACATCGACGCAGCCCGCGCCCACCTCGCCGCAGGAGACCGCGACACCGCCCTGCACGCCCTCCTCCAAGCCCGCGACGCCGCACCCCAAATGGCTCGCATCCACCCCATGGCCCGCGAAGTCCTACGAGTCCTCGTATCCCTCCACCGCCGCTCCAAGCCCGAACTCACGCTCCTGGCGAAGTGGGCGGGCCTGCGGAAGTGACCGGGGGCGCCGGCGGCTGATCGCGCCGCGCGAGCAACTGCCAGGAGGGCGCACCGGACGGGCGCTCGCCGAAGAGCTGCGTCTGGCGCCGGCCTAGGTGGCGGGCGTGGTGGTCTCCCGGTCTAGCCACGAGAGGTAGGCGGCGCTGCCGCGGGCGATGTCGGCGGCGATGATCTCGGGAGTGTCGTAGGTGTGGACGCTGCGGATGTGGGCCTCCAGCGCGTCGTAGCGCGCGGCGGGCGTCTTGTAGAGGACGCGCCACTCCTGGTCGGTCTGGACCTCGCCCTCCCACCAGTACACGCTGGTGACCGGCCCCTCGATCTGGGCGCAGGCGGCGACGCGGGCCTCGACGGCGGAGCGGGCCAGCGCCTCGGCCGCCTCCCGGCTGTCGGTCGTGGTCAAAACGGTGATGTGCTCGGCCATGGGCCCCTCTCCCTCACGGTCCGCAGAGAACGTACCCGAGACGAGCCGCCGTCCTGCGTCGGCAGGGGCTTGTGCGCGGGGGGTGACATTGGAAACAAGCAAGCGTCATTGATTTTTTATGGGGGGCGTGGGACCTTGGCCGCGTGACGGACTTGGATGTGGTGGCCGATCTGCGGGCCGAGGGCGAGGCGCTGGACCGGGTCGTGGGTGGGTTGCCGCCTGGGGGCTGGGTTGTGGCGACGCCTGCGGCCGGGTGGAGCATTGGGCATCAGATCGCCCACCTGGCCTGGACCGACGGGATGGCGCTGCGGGCGCTGACCGACCCGGATGCCTTCGTGGCGGAGCGTGATCGGTCCATGGGGAGGGCCGACAGTTACGTCGACCGGGCCGCCGCGCGGGGTGCGGCGCGGCCGGATCTGCTCGCACACTGGCGGGAGGTCAGGGAGACCCTGGCCGAGGCGCTCGCGGATGCGCCGCGCGGGACGCGCGTGCCGTGGTTCGGGCCGCCGATGAGTGTGACCACGCTCGCCACCGCGCGGCTGATGGAGACCTGGGCGCACGGGCAGGACGTCGTGGACGCGCTCGGCGTGCGCAGGGAGCCGACCGCGCGGCTGCGGCACGTGGCCCATCTGGGCGTGCGTACAAGGGACTTCGCCTTCCTTATCCGGGGCGATGAGGCGCCGGGCGGGCCGTTCCGGGTGGAGCTGGAGGGTCCCGGCGGCGAGAGCTGGGAATGGGGCCCCGAGGACGCGGAGCAGCGGGTGCTGGGGCGGGCGCTGGACTTCTGTCTGCTGGTCACCCAGCGGCGGCACCTGTCCGACCTGGCGGTCACGGCCGTGGGCCCCGACGCCCGCCGGTGGCTGGAGATCGCGCAGGCCTTCGCCGGGCCGCCCGGGGCCGGCCGCGCGGCCGGAGCGTCCGCATGAGCGGGGCCGGGCAGCCGCTGCGGATCGGCAACGCCTCCGGCTTCTACGGGGACCGGTTCTCGGCCGTGGCCGAGATGCTGGAGGGCGGCGAACTCGACGTGCTCACCGGCGACTACCTAGCCGAGCTGACCATGCTGATCCTGGGCCGCGACCGGCTGAAGGACCCCGGCGCCGGGTACGCCAGGACGTTCCTCCGTCAGTTGGAGGACACCCTGGGCACCGCGCTGGAGCGCGGCGTCAGAATCGTCACCAACGCGGGCGGCCTCAACCCGGCCGGCCTGGCCGAGGCCGTGCGCACGCTGGGCGAACGCCTGGGGCTGCGGCCCGCCGTGGCGCACGTGGAGGGCGACGACCTGCTGCCGCGCGCCGCCGAACTGGGCCTGGGCGGCCCGCTGACCGCCAACGCCTACCTCGGCGCCTGGGGCATCGCCGCCTGCCTGGAGGCGGGCGCCGACATCGTGGTCACCGGCCGCGTCACCGACGCCGCGCTCGTGGCCGGCCCGGCCGCCGCGCACTTCGGCTGGGCCCGGGACGACTGGGACGCGCTGGCCGGGGCAGTGGTCGCCGGGCACGTCATCGAATGCGGAACGCAGGCCACCGGCGGCAACTACGCCTTCTTCACCGAGATTCCGGACCTCGCGCACCCCGGGTTTCCGCTGGCCGAGGTCCACGCGGACGGCAGCAGCGTCATCACCAAGCACCCCGGAACGGGCGGCGCCGTCACCGTGGGCACGGTCACCGCACAGCTCCTGTACGAGATCGGCGGGGCCCGGTACGCCGGGCCCGACGTCACCGCCCGCTTCGACACCGTGCGGCTGGAGGAGGAGGGCAAGGACCGGGTGAGGATCTCCGGCGTGCGCGGCGAACCGCCGCCGCCCACGGTGAAGGTGGGCTGCGCCACGCTCGGCGGATACCGCAACGAGGTGGAGTTCGTCCTCACCGGACTGGACATCGAGGCCAAGGCGGAGCTTGTGCGCGCCCAGCTCGCCCACCTGGACGCCGAGTGGACCCTGGCCCGCACCGACCACCCGGACGCCCCCGGCGAGGAGGAGGCCAGCGCGGTGCTGCGCGCCGTGCTGCGGGGGAACGACCCGCGCGCCATCGGCCGCCCGCCGGGCCGCGCGGCCGTGGAGCTGGCCCTGGCGAGCTACCCCGGGTTCCACGTCACCGCGCCGCCCAAGGACGCCTCGCCCTACGGGGTGTTCGAGGCCGCGTTCGTGCCGGCGGCGGAGGTGCCGCACGTCGCGGTGCTGCCGGACGGCGGGCGGGTGGAGATCGCTCCGCCTGCGGAGACACGCAAGCTGACGGAAGTTCAGGAGGCCAAGCCGCCACCGCCGTTGCCCCCGGGGCCGGTGCGCCGCGCGCCGCTGGGCCTGGTGGCCGGGGCGCGCAGCGGGGACAAGGGCGGCTCGGCCAACGTCGGGGTGTGGGCGCGCGGCGAGGACGCCTGGCGTTGGCTGGCCCACACCCTCACCACCGAGCGGTTCCGCGAACTTCTCCCCGAGACGGCGGACTTGCCGGTGACCCGGCACGCGCTGCCGAACCTGCGCGCGCTGAACTTCGTCGTGGACGGCCTGCTCGGCGCCGGCGTCGCCTACCAGGCCCGCTTCGACCCGCAGGCCAAGGCGCTGGGCGAGTGGCTGCGTTCGCGCCACGTGGACATACCGGAGGCTCTTCTGTGAGCGACGCACGCGCGGCTGACGGGCCGCAGCCCCAGACGATAGCCGGGCTTTGCCGCGCGGGCGGAGAAGCGATCGAGGAGGTGCTGTGAGCAGGACAGCGAGCGACGCCCTCGCGAGCGAAACGCCCGTGAGCGGCGGCGATCCGTTCCGCACGCCCGAGCGCAGGGCGCTGCGTGCCGCCGTGCGGCGGTTTCTCGCCGAGGAGGTGCTGCCGCACCAGGACGAGTGGGAGCGTGCGGGGCAGGTCCCGCGCGAGCTGCACCGGCGGGCGGCTGAACTCGGCCTGCTGGGGCTGGCGTTCCCCGAGCGCGTCGGCGGGGGCGGCGGGGACGCCGTGGACCTGGTGACGCTGTGCGAGGAGTGGCACGCCACGGGCGCGGCCGGCGGGCTGTTCCCCGCGCTGTTCACCTCCGGCATCGCGCTGCCGCACCTGATCGCGGCCAACGACCCGGCGCAGCTCGACCGTTGGGTGCGGCCCACGCTGGCGGGCGAGAGGATCGGCGCGCTGGCCATCACCGAGCCGGACGGCGGCTCGGACGTCGCGGGCCTGCGCACCACCGCCCGGCGCGAGGGCGCGCACTACGTGGTCAACGGCGCGAAGACGTACATCACCTCGGGCGTGCGCGCCGACTTCGTGACGACGGCCGTGCGCACCGGCGTTCCCGGCGCCGGCGGCATCTCGCTGCTGGTGATCGAGAAGGGAGCGCCCGGCTTCACCGTCAGCGGCCCGCTGGAGAAGATGGGCTGGCTGTGCTCGGACACCGCCGAGCTGTCGTTCGCGGACGTGCGCGTCCCGGCCACGCACCTGGTGGGCGCCGAGCACTCGGGGTTCGCGCAGATCGCGGCGGCCTTCGTGGGGGAACGCCTGCTGCTGGCCGTGCAGGCGTACGCGGCGGCGCAGCGGGCGCTGGACGTGACGGTCGCCTGGTGCCGGGAGCGCCGGACCTTCGGGCGCGCGCTGATCGAGCGGCAGAGCGTGCGGCACACGCTGACCGAGATGGCCCGCAGGATCGACGTGGCCCGCGTGTACACGCGGGAGGTCGCGCGGCGGGCCGCGGCCGGCGAGCCGGACCTGACGGCCGAGGTGTGCTTCGCGAAGAACACCGCCGTGGAGGCCGGGGAGTGGGCCGTCCACCAGGCGGTTCAACTGCACGGCGGCCTGGGCTACATGCGCGGCGCCGAGGTGGAGCGGCAGTACCGCGACATGCGCATCCTGGGCATCGGCGGCGGCACGAACGAGATCCTGACCGGACTGGCCGGGCGCCGGCTCGGCTACACCCCGCAGGGAGGTGCGGCATGACGGTCCTGCGGTCCTCGCTGGACCCGCGCTCGGCCGAGTACGCCGAGCGCCGGGAGGCGACGCTGGCGAAGGTGGCCGAGCTGGAGGCCGAGCACGCCAAAGCGCTGGCCGGCGGCGGCCCCAAGTACACCGAGCGGCACCGCAAGCGCGGGAAGCTGCTGCCGCGCGAGCGCATCGAGCTGCTGCTGGACCGGGACTCGCCCTTCCTTGAGCTGTCCACGCTGGCGGCCTGGGGCAGCGACTTCCCCGTGGGCGCCAGCCTGGTGACGGGCATCGGCGTGGTCGAGGGCGTCGAGTGCATGATCATCGCCAACGACCCCACCGTGCGCGGCGGGGCCAGCAACCCGTGGACGCTGCGCAAGGCGTTCCGGGCGGCGGAGATCGCGGCCGAGAACCGGCTGCCCACGGTCAACCTCGTGGAGTCGGGCGGGGCCGATCTGCCCAGCCAGAAGGAGATCTTCATCCCCGGCGGGCGGACCTTCCGGGACATCACCCGCTCCTCGGCGGCCCGACTGCCCACGGTGGCGCTGGTCTTCGGCAACTCCACGGCCGGAGGGGCGTACATCCCGGGCATGTCCGACCACGTGGTGATGGTGCGCGAGCGGGCCAAGGTGTTCCTGGCCGGGCCGCCGCTGGTGAAGATGGCCACGGGCGAGGAGTCCGACGACGAGTCGCTGGGCGGCGCCGAGATGCACGCCCGCACCTCGGGCCTGGCCGACCACCTGGCGGCGGACGAGCCGGACGCGCTGCGCATCGGGCGTTCCATCGTGGCGCGGCTCAACTGGCGCAAGGCCGGGCCGGCTCCGTACCCCGAGGCGCTGCCGCCGCGTCACGACCCGGAGGAGCTGGCGGGGATCGTCCCGGCGGACCTGAAGCTGCCGTTCGACCCGCGCGAGGTGATCGCGCGGATCGTGGACGACTCGGACTTCGACGAGTTCAAGCCGCTGTACGGCTCCAGCCTGGTCACCGGCTGGGCGCGGCTGCACGGCTACCCCGTGGGGATTCTGGCGAACGCGCGCGGCGTGCTGTTCAGCGAGGAGGCGCAGAAGGCCACGCAGTTCATCCAGCTCGCCAACCAGGCCGACACCCCGCTGATCTTCCTCCAGAACACCACCGGCTACATGGTGGGCCGCGAGTACGAGCAGGGCGGGATCATCAAGCACGGCGCGATGATGATCAACGCGGTCTCCAACTCGGCCGTCCCGCACCTGACCGTGGTGATGGGCGCCTCCTACGGCGCGGGCAACTACGGCATGTGCGGGCGGGCGTTCGCGCCACGCTTCCTCTTCACCTGGCCGGGCGCCAAGTCCGCCGTGATGGGCCCGGCGCAGCTCGCCGGGGTCATCTCCATCGTCGCCCGCCAGGCCGCCGCCGCGCGCGGCGACGCCTACGACGAGGCCGGGGACGCGGAGATGCGGGCCCTGGTGGAGAACCAGATCGAGAGCGAGTCGCTGGCGATGTTCCTCTCCGGGCGGCTGTACGACGACGGGGTGATCGACCCGCGCGACACCCGCACGGTCCTCGGCCTGGCCCTGTCCGCCGTCCACTCGGCGCCCGTGGCGGGCGCCACCGGATACGGAGTGTTCCGCCCTTGACTTCCTCCCCCGCCTCAAGGGCGAGGGGTTCCAGCGGTCGCCCGCTGGGTTTCGTGCTTCGTCGACGACTGCCCCGTCCGGGAGGACTCCCGTTGAGGTCTTACACCGCCTCCACAGGCCGAGACGGCCAGCCCGGCCGCCTTGACGGTGCGTGCCGCGTTCACGTCGCGGTCATGCGTGGTGCCTCAGTCCTCGCACGTCCATGTGCGGACGTTCAGGGGCAGCTTCTCGCGGGCCGTGCCGCAGTTCCCGCACAGCTTGCTGCTGGGGAAGGAGCGGTCGGTCACGACGAGTTCACGCCCGTACCAGGTGCACTTGTACTCCAGCATCGACCGGAGTTCCGTCCACGACGCGTCACTGATGGCCCGCGCGAGCGTGCCGTTCTTGAGCAGGTTGCGGACGGTCAGGTCCTCGATCACGACCGTTTGATTCTCACGGACGAGACGCGAGGTCAGTTTGTGCAGGAAGTCCCGGCGCCGGTCAGCGATCCGCGCGTAAATCCTGGCAACGCGGCGGCGGGCCTTCCCCCGGTTCGCCGAGCCCTTCGCCTTCCGCGACAGCGCCCGCTGCGCCCTCGCCAGCCGGGCGCGGTCACGCCACTCATGCTTCGGGGTGACGATCTTCTCCCCGGTCGACAAGGTCACGAGGCTGGTTACGCCCGCGTCGATACCGACCGCCTTCGTGGTGGCCGGGGCCGGAGCGATGCGGTCGTCGCACAGCATCGACACGAACCAGCGCCCGGCGCTGTCACGGGACACCGTCACCGTGGCCGGTACCGCCCCCTCCGGGAAGGGACGCGACCAGCGGATGTCCAGCGGCGCGGACATCTTCGCCAGAGTCAGTGGCCCGTCGCGCCAGGTGAAGGCGCTGCGGGTGTACTCGGCCCACGCCCTGGACTTCTTCCGGCTCTTGTACCGGGAGTACTTGGCGCGCTTGGCGAAGAAGTTGGCGAACGCCGTCTGAAGGTGGCGCAGCGCCTGCTGGAGCGGAACGGAGGACACCTCCGCCAGGAACGCGAGCTCTACCGTCTTCTTCCACTCCGTCAGCGCGGCCGAGGACTGCACGTAGGAGATGCGGCGCCGCTCGCCGTACCAGGCCCGCGTGCGCTCCTCCAGCGCCTTGTCGTACACCAGCCGGACGCAGCCGAACGTACGCGACAGCTAAGCCGCCTGCTCGTCCGTGGGATAGAAGCGGTACTTGAAAGCCCGCTTGACCTGCTAGGTCATGCCTCACACGCTATCAGCTCCCCTGTGAATGGCGGCTGTTGGCCGGTGCGCGGTGGACGCCGGCCCGCCCTGGCGGCGGACCGCCTGTCCCTGCCCTGCTCCGCAGGAGCTTCGTTTCCTCCCCCGGCTGAAGCCGGGGGTATCCACGAAGGAAGGCCGCGATGACGACGCACACGACGCGCACGACCGCGCAGACGGAAACGGCCGTGGCCCGGGCCGAGGACGCCCTGCCCCGGCCGTTCAGCAGCGTCCTGGTGGCCAACCGGGGCGAGATCGCCCGCCGCGTCTTCCGCTCCGCCCGCGCCCTGGGCCTGTCCTGCGTGGCCGTCCACTCCGACGCCGACGCGCAGGCCCCCCACGTCGCGGAGGCCGACGCCGCCGTGCCGCTGCCGGGCACCGCGCCCGGCGAGACGTACCTGCGCGGCGAGCGGATCGTGGAGGCGGCGCGGCTGGCCGGGGCCGACGCCGTCCACCCCGGCTACGGCTTCCTCTCGGAGAACGCCGGCTTCGCGCGCGCCGTGCTGGACGCCGGGCTGGCGTGGATCGGGCCGCCGCCGGAGGCCATCGCCGCGATGGGCAGCAAGATCGAGGCCAAGCGGCTGATGGCGCGGGCCGGCGTCCCCGTGCTGGCCGAGACCGACCCGGGCGCGGTCGCCGAGGCCGACCTGCCGGTGCTGATCAAGGCCTCGGCCGGGGGCGGCGGGCGCGGCATGCGGATCGTCACGGACCTGGCCGCCCTGCCGGGCGAGCTGGCCGCCGCCCGCGCCGAGGCGGAGGCCGCCTTCGGGGACCCGGCGGTCTTCTGCGAGCCGTACCTCGCGGCGGGCCGCCACATCGAGGTGCAGGTGCTCGCCGACGCGCACGGCACGGTCTGGGCGGTCGGGGAGCGCGAGTGCTCCATCCAGCGCCGCCACCAGAAGGTGCTGGAGGAGGCGCCGTCCCCGCTGGTGGAACGGCGGCCCGGCATGCGGGAGGAGCTGTTCGAGGCCGCCCGCGAGGCCGCCCGCGCCATCGGCTACCGGGGCGCGGGAACCGTGGAGTTCCTTGCCGACGAGGCCACCGGCCGGTTCTTCTTCCTGGAGATGAACACCCGCCTTCAAGTCGAGCACCCCGTCACCGAGTGCACCACCGGCCTGGACCTGGTCGCCTGGCAGCTTCGGATCGCCCGGGGTGCGGCCCTGCCGCCGCAGCCGCCGCCCTCGCGCGGCCACGCCATCGAGGTGCGGCTGTACGCCGAGGACCCCGGCGCCGGCTGGCGGCCCCAGCCGGGGACGTTCCACCGCGTGCGAGTCCCCGGCGTGGCGGCCGAGTTCGCCGTTCCCGAGGGCGGCGGGCTGCGGCTGGACGCGGGCGTGACGGACGGCAGCGAGGTCACCGTCCACTACGACCCGATGCTGGCCAAGGTCATCGCCTGGGCCCCGGAACGGTCCGAGGCCGCCGCCGCGCTGGCCGCCGCCCTGGCCCGCGCCGAGCTGCACGGCCCGCCCACCAACCGCGACCTGCTGGTCAACGTCCTGCGCCACCCGGCGTTCCTGGTCGGGGACACCGACACCGGCTTCCTGGAACGGTACGCGGCCGACGGCCTGGCCGACCCGCTGGCCTCCCCCGTGGCCGTCCGGCTCTCCGCGCTGGCCGCCGCCCTGGCGGACGCCGCGCACCGGCGCGCGGACGCCCGCGCGCTGGGCACGCTGCCCTCCGGGTGGCGCAACGTCCCCTCCCGGCCGCAGCGCGCGGCCTACCTCGCCCGGGGCGGCGAGGAGGTGGCGGTCGGCTACCGGCTGGACCGCTCCGGCGCCCTGGCCGTGGCCGAGGGCTTCGAGGACCTGGCGGGCCTGGAGCCGGTCGAGGCCGCGCCCGGGCGCGTGGTGCTGGCGGTCGGCGGCGTGCGGCGGGCGTTCTCCGTGGCGCGCTACGGCGAGGGCGGGCGCGAGGTGCACGTCGACTCTCCGCTGGGGCCGGTCGCGCTGACGGCCGTTCCCCGCTTCGCCGGCCCGGCGGAAGCCGCCGCCGCGCCCGGCGCCCTGCTGGCGCCGATGCCGGGCACGGTCACCGCGCTCGCGGAGGGCGTTGCGGCCGGGGTGGCGGTGGCGGCCGGGCAGCCGCTGCTGTGGCTGGAGGCGATGAAGATGCAGCACCGGATCGAGGCCCCGCACGACGGGGTGCTGGCGGAGCTGGCCGTGGGCGTCGGCGAGCGGGTCGAGGTCGGCGCCCTGCTGGGCGTCGTCCGGCCCGGGAAGCCGGACGAGGAGCGGCCGGACGGCGAGCGGCCGGGCGACGACAAGTCGGACAGCGGGAAGTCGGGCAACGAGCAGGAGGAGACGTCGTGAACTTCACCGAGAGCGAGGAGCGGCGGGCGCTGCGGGCGGCCGTCGCCCAACTCGGCGCGCGCTACGGCTTCGGCTACGCGAACGCCAAGGCGCGCGAGCACCAGCCGCTGTCCGAGCTGTGGGAGGAGGCCGGCAAGCTGGGCTACCTCGGCGTCAACCTCCCCGAGGAGTACGGCGGCGGGGGCGCCGGGATCTACGATCTCGCGCTGGTGCAGGAGGAGTTGAGCGCCGCCGGCTGCGGGCTGCTGATGATGGTGGTCTCCCCCGCCATCTGCGGCACGGTCATCGCGAGGTTCGGCACCGAGGAGCAGAGGCGCCGCTGGCTGCCCGGCCTGGCGGACGGCTCCTCGATCATGGCCTTCGGCATCACCGAGCCCGACGCCGGGTCCAATTCCCACCGCATCACCACCACCGCGCGCCGGGACGGCGCCGACTGGCTGCTGACGGGCCGGAAGGTGTTCATCTCCGGCGTGGACCAGGCCAGTCACGTGCTGATCGTGAGCCGCACGGAGGACGCGCGGACGGGGAAGCTGAAGCCCGTGCTGTTCGCCGTGCCCACGGACGCGCCCGGCTTCGAGTACCGGCCCATCGGCATGGACGTCACCATGCCGGACCGGCAGTTCGCGCTCTTCCTCGACGATGTACGGCTGCCCGCCGAGGCGTTGGTCGGCGAGGAGGACGCCGCGCTGGCCCAGCTCTTTGCCGGCCTCAACCCCGAGCGCATCCTCGCCTCCGCCTTCGCCGTGGGCATCGGCCGGTACGCGCTGGACGCCTCCGTCCGGTACGCCAAGGAGCGGCGCGTCTTCCGCGACGCGCCCATCGGCGCGCACCAGGGCGTCGCGCACCCCCTGGCCCAGATCCGGATCGAGCTGGAGCTGGCGCGGCTGATGATGCAGAAGGCCGCCGTGCTCTGCGACGAGGGCGAGGAGATGGGCGCGGCCGAGGCCGCGAACATGGCCAAGTACGCCGCCGCCGAGGCAAGCATCCGGGCCGTGGACCAGGCCGTGCAGACCCACGGCGGCAACGGCCTCGCCTCCGAGTACGGGCTCGGCTCGCTGCTTTCGGCGGCGCGGGTCTCGCGCATCGCGCCCGTCAGCCGCGAGATGATCCTGAACTTCGTGGCACAGTTCTCGCTCGACCTCCCCAAGTCCTACTGACTCCCCAAGTCCTACTGAGGTCGGCTCCCCTCACCACGGAACGCACCCACGGAAAGGCCCGAGGAAGATGGCAGAGCAGGCGGCACAGGAGAAGGCGCAGGAGGCCGAACGCCCGGCGCTGGTCGGGTACGCGGCGGCGCAGGGCGTTGCCACACTGACCCTCGACTCCCCCGCGAACCGCAACGCCCTCTCCCCGCGCCTGATGAGCGAGCTGGCGGAGGGCCTGGCCGCCGCGGCGGCCGACCCCGGCGTGCGGGTCGCGGTCCTCACCCACACGGGCGGGACGTTCTGCGCCGGGGCCGACCTCAGCGGCTCGGACCCGGCCGAGGGGACGGCCCGGCTGCTGGCGCTGCTGCGCCGGATCGTGGAGCTGCCCAAGCCGGTGGTCGCCCGGGTGGACGGGCACGTGCGGGCCGGCGGGCTCGGGCTGCTGGGGGCCTGCGACCTGGCGGTGGCCGGGCCGGGCTCGACCTTCGCGTTCACCGAGGCACGGCTGGGCCTGGCCCCGGCGATCATCTCGCTGACGACGCTGCCCCGGCTCTCCGGGCGGGCCGCCGCCCGGTACTACCTGACCGGGGAGCGCTTCGACGCGGCGACGGCCGAACGCATCGGGCTGATCACCTCGGCGCCCGACGGCCCGGACGGCCTGGACGCCGAACTGGACGCGCTGCTGAACGCGTTCCGCGCCTGCTCCCCGCAGGGCCTGGCCGAGACCAAGGCGCTGACCACCCGGGGCGTGCTGCGGGCGTTCGCGGAGCACGGGGAGGAGATGACGGCGCTGTCGGCGCGGCTGTTCCGCTCGGAGGAGGCGCGGGAGGGGCTGACGGCCTGGCTGGAGCGGCGGCGGCCCCGGTGGGCGGCCGGGCACGCTCCATAATGGAGCCCATGCCCTCGCACGATGCCCCGCCCGCCGGGCCGGCCACCTCCCTCGCGCCGGGCTCCCCCGCGGGAGCCTCCGGGCGCGCCCCGCAGCAGGACCGCAGCCGGGCCACGCGCCAGCGGCTGCTGGACGCCGCCGTGGAGTGCCTGGTCGAGCTGGGGTGGACCGGCAGCACGGTGACGGTGGTCGCCGAGCGGGCCGGGGTCTCGCGCGGCGCGGCGCAGCACCACTTCCCGACCCGGGAGGCTCTGATCACGGCGGCCGTTGAGCACGTGACGCGGGCGCGGGCGGAGGAGATCCGGCGGGAGCTGGACGCGGTGGAGGTGGGCACGCTCGGCACGGAGGCCGTTCTGGGGCTGATCGTGAGCTGGTTCATCGGCGTGCCCTTCCGCGCCGCGCTGGAGCTGTGGGTGGCGGCCTCGGCCGACCCGCGGCTGCGGGAGCTGGTGGTGCCGCTGGAGGCCCGCACGGGCCGGATGGTGCACCAGGCCGCGGTCCGGCTGCTGGGCGTGGACGAATCCGAGCCGGGCGTGCGGGAGATGATCCAGGCCACCTTGGACATGGCGCGGGGCTTCGGCCTGGCGAGCCTGCTGACGGACGACAGCCGGAGGCGGCAGCGGATCATCCGCCAGTGGGCGGGCGTCCTCGACGCGACGCTGCCGCGGCGCACGCGAGCCTGAACGGCGGCGGCGCGGAGAGACGTTGAACGGCCGGTGCCAGGGGGGACGTTGAACGGCCGCCGCAGCCCCGGCCGTTCAACGTCCCGCGCGGGGTCAGTCCACGCCGAGCAGGTCCTCCAGCGGGACGATCGCGAAGTAGGCCAGGAACAGCGCGGCGACGATCCACAGCAGCGGGTGGATGGTCCGGGCGCGGCCCTGGCAGACGCGGATGACGACGTAGCTGACGAGCCCGGCGCCGATGCCGTTGGTCACCGAGTAGGTGAACGGCATGACCACCATCGTCAGGAAGGCCGGGATGGCGATGCCGTAGTCCCGGAAGTCGATCGCGGTGATCTGCGTCAGCATCAGGAAGCCGACGACGACCAGCGCGGCCCCGGCCGCCTCCGAGGGCACCACCGAGACCAGCGGCGTGAACAGCGTGGCCAGCAGGAACAGCACGCCGGTGACCACGCTCGCGATGCCCGTGCGGGCGCCCTCGCCGACGCCCGCGGCCGACTCGATGTAGGTGGTGTTGGAGGAGGTGGAGGCGGCGCCGCCGGCGACCGCGGCCAGGGAGTCCACGAAGAGCACCGGGCCGATGCCGGGCAGGCGGCCCTCCTTGTCGAGCAGGCCGGCCTCGGCGCCGACGCCGACGACCGTGCCCATGGTGTCGAAGAAGTCGGCCAGCAGCAGCGTGAAGACGAACAGCAGCGCGGCCACGGCCCCGACCCGCTCGAAGGAGCCGAGCAGGCTGAACTCGCCCAGCAGCCCGAAGTCCGGCGTGTCCACGATCCGGTCGGGCAGCTCGGGCACGACCAGGCTCCAGCCGCTGGGGTTCACCGAGCCGTCCGCGCCGAAGGTGGGCCCGGGCCCGGCCGTCGCCTCGACCACGACGGCCAGCGCGGTCGTTGCGGCGATGCCCAGCAGGATCGCGCCGGGGACCTTGCGGACCAGCAGCACGGCCAGCAGCAGCACGCCCACGGCGAAGACCAGCACGGGCCAGCCGCTGAGGGTGCCGCCCGAGCCGAGCTGCACGGGCACGGTGGTGCCGGCCGCGTCGGGCATCCGGCGGACGAACCCGGCGTCCACCAGGCCGATGAGGGCGATGAACAGGCCGATCCCGACGCCGATGGCGGTCTTCAGCTGGGCCGGTATGGCGTGGAAGACGGCCGTGCGGAAGCCGGTCACCACCAGGACGGTGATGATCAGCCCCTCCAGCACCACGAGCCCCATGGCGTCGGCCCAGGTCATCTGGGAGGCGAGGCTGGTGGCGACGAAGGCGTTGAGCCCGAGGCCGGTGGCCAGGGCGAAGGGGTAACGGCCGACCACGCCCATCGCGATCGTCATCACCCCGGCGACCAGGGCCGTCACGGCGGCCACGGCGGGGATGCCGAGGACCGCGCCGGTCTCGTCGGGGGCGGTGCCCACGATGAGCGGGTTGAGCACCACGATGTAGGCCATGGTGAAGAACGTGGCGAAGCCGCCGCGGATCTCGCGCGACCAGGTGGAGCCGCGGGCGGTGAGGCTGAAGTACCGGTCGAGGGCGGCCAGGGGGCCGGTGCCGGCGGGGGGCGGGGGCGTCGGGGGTCTGTCGGCCGTCGGGGAGGCGGGCGGGGTCTCAGCGGTCATGGTCTCGGGGCTTTCTCGCGGTCGCTCCGGGACGGAGCGCGGGCGGGCTGGGGAGGGGCGGGGCGCCAGGGAGGAGAGGGCGCCCCGCCCCGGGGCGCTCAGCGGCGCAGCAGGTGGTCGGCGACCCGGGAGCCGACGAGGTAGGCGTTGGTGACGGAGGTGCGGAAGGCGCCCGAGTTGGAGTCCAGGTGCTCGGAGACCGTCTGGCCGGGGTAGGGCTGGTCGAAGTTGCTGGCGGTGCGGAGGTTGAGGTAGCGGTCCAGCAGGCCGAGGCGGTCCAGGACGGTGGCCGTGGCGTTGTCCTCCATCTGCGTCGTGCAGTACGTGCCCTGGCCCTCGGTGCGCAGGTCGGTGATGTACTGCGCGCGCGCCGACTGGCCGGCGCCCGACCAGTAGTTGTCGCCGGTGACGGTGTCGCACACCGCGACGTAGGGCTCCACGCCCTCCTGGCCGGGGTAGTGGCTGCGGACCTCCTGGGAGACCTCGCTGTCGGTCAGCTCCATGTCGCGCGTCAGCCGGTAGGCGAGGTCGACCAGGCGGTCGTTGAGCCGGAAGACGGCGCTCTCGGCCCCCATCTCCTGGTAGCCGTGGGGGATGTCGGGGGCCTCCTCGGTGAGCAGGTGGTGGCCGAGGTCGTAGTCGACGACCCAGCGGGCCCAGGCGGCGAAGCCGAGGGTGCCCTGCGAGGGGGGCGTGCCGGCGATGCCGGCGGAGAGGAAGTAGGCGTCGTCGAAGTCGAAGCGGGAGCTCTGGAGCACGGCCGTCATGGTGGCGGCGGTGTTCGACTTGCCCATGCCGGTGGTCAGGACGCACAGGCCCTGGCGGTTGCAGCGGACGGGACTGTAGGCGCCGGGGACCTCGACGCTCAGGGGGAGGCTCTCGTTCTGGAGCCAGGGCGCGGTCTCCGCCTGGAACATCGTGATGACGAGCACCTCGACGTCGATGGGGCGGTGGCCGGGGGAACGCCCGGCGGAGCCGGCGGCCGTTGAGGCGGGGGCGGTGGCCAGGGCGGCGAGGAGGGCGGCGAGGGCCCCGGCTATGCCGAGGGGCAGCCGCCACCGGCGCAGGATGCCTGACATGGTGTGGTCTCCGTTCGCGACGGGGGGAGGGCACGGAACCGGGGGGACGGGGGCGTGCACTTCAACGCTTTGTTGAACCCTAGCGGCGCGGGTCACGGGGACGTTTCCGCTGCATGAAATTCGAATCTCATGGCTTGCGGAGGTCCAGGGGCGGCGGGCTCGTGCGGGGCCGCCCCGGGCGTGGGGCGCCCAACGGCCCGCCCGCGCCGGGGAGTCGGCGCGGGCGGGCCGTCGGATGTTGCCCCGGCGGGGCCCCGGCGGGCCGCCGCGGAAGGCGTCAGGCCGTCAGCTCCTGGTGGAGCGCGTCGCGCAGCCGGGCCGCGCGCTCGGCGACCTCGGCCGGGCCCAGGGCCATCGCCTTGGTGCACCAGTCGCCGCCGCCCGCCAGGTCGCCCCGGCGGGAGGCGAGCAGCGCCAGGCGCAGCGCGGCGCGGCCGTGCCCGGCCTCGGCGGCGCGCGTCCACCACACCGCGGCCTCCGGCTCACTGCCCTCGCGGGCCAGCAGCAGCCCGAGGTTGAACGCGCCGTTGCGGCTGCCCGCCTCGGCCGCCTCGCGGTACCGGCGCGCGGCCTCCACCACGTCGCCGCGGGAGGCCGCCCGCATGCCGAGGCGGACCTGCGCGCGGCGGTGTCCGCGGTCGGCGGCGCGCTGGTACCACGCGTCCGCCTCCTCGCCGCTGCCGGTGCGCTCGGCGTGCACGGCGAGCCGGAACGCGCCCTCCACGCTGCCGCCCTCGGCCGCCCGGCGCAGGTACGCCACCGCCTGGTCGTGGCCGGCCGCGTCCGGCAGGTCCCGGCCGGTGCCCGTGTCCGGGTCCGCGCCGACATCCCGGCCGGTGCCGGTGTCGGGGCCCGCGTCGGAGCCCCGGCCGGGGCCGACGTCCCGGCCGGTGCCGGTGTCCGGGCCGCGCCGCCCCGCGCGCAGCAGGTCGACGGCCATCTGGAGCGCGGCCTCGGCGTGCCCGGCCTCGGCGGCCTGCTCGTACCAGCGCCGCGCCTGGACCACCTCGCCGCGCCCGGCGTGCAGGATGCCGAGGTTGAACGCCGCGTCCACGCTGCCCGCCTCCGCGGCCTTGGAGAACCACGGCTCGGCGCCCGCCGCGTCGCCGCGCTGCAGCAGCAGCACGGCCAGGGCGTTCGCCGCCTCCCGGTGGCCCGCGTACGCGGCGCGCCGGTACCACTGCTCGGCCTGGGCCGTGCGGCCCTGGCCGGCGCACAGCAGCGCGAGGTTGAACGCGCCGTTGATGTCGCCCGCGTCCAGGGCGGCCCGGTACCAGCGCTCCGCCTCCTGCCGCTGCCCGCGCTCCGCGTAGACCGCGCCCAGGGCGTTGGCCGCCGGGCCGTCACCGTCGCGGGCGGCGCGCAGCCACCAGCGTTCCGCCCCGGAGCGGTCGCCCGCGTCGCGCAGCAGGAAGCCCAGCGCGCTCGCGGCCCGGGCCTCGCCCGCCTCGGCGGCGGCCACGTACCAGCGGCCGGCCTCGGTCACCTCGCCGCGCTCCTCCAGCAGCGCGCCCAGGCGCAGGGCGGCGCGGCGGTGGCCGCGGGCGGCGGCCTGCCGGAACCAGGGCTCGGCGGTGTTCGCGCCGGGCGCGCCGCCCTCGCCCAGGCGGGCGATGGCGCCCTCGGCGATCAGGCAGCCGTACCGGTACGCGGCCTCGCGGTGGCCGCACTCGGCGGCGGCACGGAACCAGCGCTCGGCGCCGGGGGCGCCGCGGTGGTCGAGGAGGTCGGCCAGGGCGTAGGCGCCGGAGGCGTGGCCGGACTCGGCGGCCTGGCGCAGCCAGTACTCGGCGGCGACCTCGTCGCCGCGCTCGCGGTGGTACCGGCCCAGGGCGTGGGCGGCGGGGGCGGAGCCGGCCACGGCCGCGATCCGCCACCACTCGCCGGCCTCCTGGCCGCGGCCCGACTGGTGCAGCAGCACGCCGAGATTGTTGGCGGCCGAACGCTCGCCCTCGGCCGCCGCGGCGCGCAGCAGCGCCTCGGCGCGGTCCATGTCGCCCAGGCGCAGCAGCCGCGCGCCCTCGCGCGCGGCCGTACGGCTGCTCTCGAACCTCGCCTTGTCCCCCATAAGGTCCATAGTCGCACCACCTGAAACCTGCGTACACCTGGTATGCCGCAGCCAGTGAAGTCACTTCAGCGGTTTGTCGACTTCCCGATATGGATACACCCAAACACTGTTCCGCGCAGGGAGTTGTCCAGGATCCGGCCCGTGATTTTCGCCGTAACGGTCATACCAGGTCAGGGGGGGCGTTCCGCAACCGGCGAACATCCGCGCAGGGTTGACGCGCCGTCGCGCAGGGCGACGGGCGAAGGGCCCGCAAGTCACGGGGACTCGCGGGCCCTTCGGGTGCCGGCGCGGGCGGCGGGGGGCAGGGGGTGTCAGGAGGTGGCGTTCTCGCCACCCTCGGCGTCGCCGCCTCCGTCCCCGCCGTCGCCCGGCGGGGGCTGTTCGCCCTGGCCGTCCTGCTCCTCCTGCTCGTTGCGCCCGTCCTCCAGCTCGGCCAGGCGCTCCAGCGCCGCCTCCAGGCGCTCCTGGGCCTCGCCGTAGGCCGTCCAGTCGCCTTCGCCCAGGGCGTTCTGGCCGTCCTGGTAGGCGTCCTGGGCCTCCTGGAGAGCCTCCTGGAGCGTGTCCTCCGACGGGGGCTCCTCCTCGCCCGGCGGTGGGTCCTCGCCCTCCGGTGGATCCTCGCCCTCGTCGCGCTCCTCCGCCCCGAAGACGGCGTTCAGCGCCTCGCCCAGGGTGTTCTCGAAGGCGATCTCCTCGCCGTAGGCGACGAGCACCCGTTGCAGCAGCGGGTAACTCTGCCCGGCGCCGAGCACGTAGACCGGCTCGATGTACAGCAGGCCGCCCTCCAGGGGGACGGTCAGGAGGTTGCCGTAGTCGACCGTGGAGTCACCGCGCTGCCAGATGTTGATCTGGTTGGCCACTTCGGTATCGGAGTTGAATCTCGACTGGACCTGTTGTGGTCCCCATACGGTCGTGGCCGAGGGCAGCGTGAGGATTCTCATCGTGCCGTAGTCCTCACTTCTGGCGTCCGCCTCGACCGCCATGTAGGCGGCCAGCGTGTCGCGGTCCAGTGGCGAGAACGTCGTGGTCAGCGAGAAGACCCGCTCGTCCTGGTCCGGCATCCGCATGCTGAGGTAGTACGGCGGGACGGCCGAGGTGCCCTCCTGGGTCGGGTCGTCCGGCACCTCCCAGCGCTCGGAACCGCTGTAGAACTGGTTCGGGTTGTCCACGTGGTACCGCTGGAGCAGGTCGCGCTGGACGGTGAACAGGTCCTGCGGGTACCGCAGGTGATCCAGCAGCTCCTCGCTGATCCGGTCCCTGTCCTGCACCACGCCGGGGAAGGCCGAACGCCAGGTGTGGAGCACCGGGTCGTTCTCGTCCCACTCGTACAGCTCCACCTCGCCGGTGTAGGCGTCCACGGTGGCCTTCACCGAGTTGCGGATGTAGTTGACCCGGTCCTCCTGGGCGATCACCTCGCCCTGCTCGTCCGTCAGCGAGGTCTCGGTGGCCTCGCCCAGGGTGGTGCGCGCCGAGTACGGGTAGCCGCTGCTCGTCGTGTACGCGTCGACGATCCACAGGATGCGGTCGCCGACCACGGCCGGGTACGGGTCGCCGTCGATGGTCAGCCAGGGGGCGACGGCCTCCACCCGCTCCTTGGGGGTGCGGTTGTACAGGATGCGGGAGCCCTCGCCGATGGCGCCGGAGTACAGGATCTGCGGCTCGCCCATGGTCAGCGCGTACGCGGCCCGGTTGAACCAGTTGTCCAGGTTGACGCCGGAGTTCCCGGAGTAGCTGAACTCGACCTCGCCGTCCTCACCGGCGTAGTCGATCTCCTGCTGCGGGCCGCCCACGATGGAGTACTGGGTGGTGTACTCGCCGAAGTAGATCCGCGGCTCGTAGTCCCCCAGCTCGCCCTCCGGCGGCAGGTTCCGCTCGACGAAGACCGGCTGGCCGTCGGCCCGCACCTCCGTGCCGCTGGCCGCGACCATGCCGAAGCCGTGCGTGTAGCGGAAGTGCTCGTTGATCCAGTTCCGCTCGGGGAGCTCGTTGACGTTCATCTCGCGCAGGCCGACGACGGTGTCCTGCTCGCCGCCGTCCTCGCCCGCCGGGTACCGGTCCACGTCCAGGGCGCTGGGGAACTGGTAGTACCCGCGGACCTGCTGGATCTGCTGGAACGCAGGGGAGACGACGTTCGGGTCGAGCAGGCGGATGGAGGCGGTGGAGCTGACCGCGTCCACCAGCTCCTCCGGCTCCCCGCCGTCGGCCGACCCCTCGTAGTCCTCGATCCGCGCGTCCGCGATGTCGTAGGCGTCCTTGGTCGCGTCCATGTGCCGCTCGATGTACTGCGACTCGCGCGCCTGCTCGTTCGGCCGGACCTGGAACTGCTGCACCAGCGCCGGGTACACCCCGCCGATCAGGACTGCCGAGAGCACCATCAGGCCCAGGCCGATGACGGGCAGCTGCCAGCCGCGCCGCCACAGGGCCGCGAAGAACAGCACCGCGCAGATCGCCGCGATGATGGTGAGGATCGTCTTGGCCGGCAGGTAGGCGTTGGCGTCCACGTAGCGCAGGCCGGTCCAGCCCTCGGTGTGCCGGAAATCGCCGCTCTTGAGGGCGAGTCCGTACCGGTCGAACCAGTACGCCACGGACTTCAGCGCGACGAAGAGGCCGACCAGCACCGACAGGTGGCCGGTGGCCGACTGGGTGATCCGGCTGCCGGGGGTGGTCAGCCGGATGCCGCCGTAGAGGTAGTGCGTGAGGGCGGCGGCGAGCGTGGAGAGCACCACCACCGCGAAGCCGAAGCCGAGCAGGAAGCGGTAGAACGGGTAGTCGAACGCGAAGAACGACACGTCCATGCCGAACTGCGGGTCCTCCACGCCGAAGGACGTGCCGTTCACCCACTGGAGCCAGGTGCGCCACTGGCCGGAGGCCGACCCACCCGCGATGAGGCCGATGAGCAGCGACACGCCCAGCAGCACCCACCGCTTGTACGGCGCGATGCTCATCCGGTACCGGTCGAGGTTCTGCTGCTCCATCGACATCGCGCTCAGCGGCGGCCTCAGACGGTGCGCCAGCCAGACGTTGAAGCCGACCGCGAGGGCCATCACCAGGCCGAAGATGGCGAACATCGTCGCCCGGGTGAGCATCTCGGTGCGGTAGACGCTGGTGTAGCCGACCGAGCGATACCACAGCCAGTCCGTCCAGAAGCCCGCGAACATCGCGAAGAGAATGGCCAGGCCGGCCAGGATCGCCGCGGTGATCAGCAGGGACTTCGCGCCTCTGGACGGGCGTCCGACGCTGAACCTCGGCCCGCCCGGACCCCGTGGACCGCGGGGACCTCTGGGTCCGTTCGGACCATGGGAGCCGCCCGAGCCCCGGTCCGGCATCTGGAAAGCCAACGCGCGCACCTCAACGATTCGCAGGATCTGGAGCCATGCGGGCTGCGAAAGCGGCCCACTCGACTAACTTACTCAAGCTTTACTCGGTTCCCGTTTTCGGGGGGTGAGACGGCACGATAGGCCCATGGACACCATTCCGCCCGCTGAACCCACTGATCCGTCCGGCATTCCCGGCTCCGCCGGCACCGCCTCCTCCCTGACCCGCGCCGTCCTGGAGATCGACGAGTACGCCGCCGGCCTCGGCTGGGACCACCCGGCGCGGCTGTTCGCGCTGGTCGACACCGCGCGGCTGCGCGCCGAGGAGCCGGAGCTGGCCGAGCGGCTCGGCATGGGCGGCGAGGACGGCAACGCCCCCCTGACCCCCGTCGAGCAGGACGAACTGCCGCCGGGCCAGCCGCTGGACGAGTTCCTCGCAACGATCGCCTGGCCCGAGGCCGTCGCGGGCTGCGCCCTGACGATCGAACGCCTCATGCTGCCGCCCGCCGCCGAAACGTCCCTGCCCACGGGCGCTCCCGAGGCCGAGCTGAGCCGCTGGGTCGCGGAGCACCCGGAGCGTCAGGAGGTGCGGATGACCGTGGCCGTGCTGCGGGACGGGCGGCGGGAGTCCGCGATCCGGCTGCGGGAGAAGGACTCCGCGACCGAGGTGCTCACCGGGCCGGACCTGGTGCCCGGCCTGGCCGAGGCGCTGGCCGCCACCTTCGAGGGCTGAACGCCCGGGGCAGGGGGTGAACGCCCGGGGCGCCGCCGGACCGCGGCCGGCGCCCCGCCCTCCCCCGGGACGCGCCCTGGCCGCGCTCAGCGCGTGGGGCACTCGGGGAGGCCGTCGGCCTGCCCGGCCCGTATGCCGCGCAGGGCGGCGAGGGCGTCGTCCAGGGTCTCCACCGGGACCAGCCGGAGGCCGTCGGGGACGTTCGCGGAGGCTGCCACGCAGTTGTCCAGGGGGGTGAGGAAGTACTCGGCGCCGGCGTCGCGGGCCGCGATCGTCTTCATCGACACCCCGCCGATCGGGCCGACCCGCCCCTCGGCGTCGATGGTGCCCGTCCCGGCCACGAAGGCCCCGCCGGTCAGGTCGTCCTCGGTCAGCCGGTCGATCAGCCCCAGCGCGAACATCAGCCCCGCGCTCGGCCCGCCCACGTCGGCCAGCTCGATGTCTATCTCGAACGGGAAGGTGTGGGCCACGCCCGCCTGGATGCCGACGATGGCCCGCCCGTCGTCCTCGGCCTCGCCGGTGGTGACGGTGACCTCCTCGGTCTCCTCCGGCAGCTCCTCGCCCGCGTCCAGCGCCTCCTGCGCCCGGTCGGCCGGGACGACCGTGAACACGGCCTCTTCGCCCGGCTCATGCCGGGTCACCAGCTCCGCGACCTGCTCCGGCGCGGCGACCTCCGTGCCGTCCACGGCGACGATCGCGTCCCCCGCGTCCAGCAGGCCCTCGGCCGGGCCGCCCTCAACGACGGCGCCCACGATCGTCTGCTCGCCCACCTCGTACCCCAGCTCGCGCAGGGCCGCGACCTTCGCGCTCTCCTGGGAGCGCGTGAAGTCCGCGGCGTTGCGCTGCTCGACCTGGTCGGCCGAGACCGCCTCGGGGTAGAGCGTCTCGTACGGCACCACGGCGCGGTCCTCGGCGAACCAGCCGGCCACGGCCTCCAGGAGATTCATCCGGTAGTCCACGCCGGTCACCCGGACGGTGGTCATGTTCAGATGGCCCTCGGAGTCGTACGTACGCTCGCCGCCGATGCTCAGGACCGGCTCGCCGTCGTGCTCCCCCAGGGTGTCCACCGTGGGGCCCGGGGACATCTCCGCGTACGGCACCCGGACGAGGAGGCCGGCGCAGAGCAGGCCCACGAGCAGCAGGGTCGAGGTCAGCAGCGTCGCTGTGCGGCGTGGCATGTCTTGACAGTACGTGACGGCACTGTCAGCCGTCGGCCGGGGCCCGTTCCATGGCCGCCCTGAAGGCCTCGTAGCCGCGCACCCCGGCGGCGTCCCCGACCCCTTTGCCACCCGTGCTGCGACGAGTGGCCCACGCACTCCACACCCCGGCCACCACTGCCCCGGCGACGGGAATCAGCAGCCAAACGAGGACCGCCACGACCAACCTCCCACCTCGGCGACGTACCTCCAACGCTCCGCTGCGGGAACGAGTTACGCAACCGGAGTAGTGCCCGGCATCCGGTAACGATCAGGGCACTTCCGACGCCAGCCGCCGGGCCTCGGGAACGCGCGCTACGCGCAGGCCCCCACCTCCCACCCGTCGCCCGACCACCACCCCTCAACGACTGCGCTACGCGCAGGCCCCCACCTCCCACCCGTCGCCCGACCACCACCCCTCAACGACTGCGCTACGCGCAGGCCCCCACCCATTCATGAGTGCCGTCCGCGAAGGTCTGGTGTTTCCAGATCGGGACCTCGCGCTTGAGGTCGTCGATGAGGCGGCGGGAGGCGGCGAACGCGGCGTCCCGGTGGGCGCAGGCGACCGCGACGACGACCGCCAGGTCGCCGACCGCCAGCTCCCCGACCCGGTGCACCGCGGCCAGCGCCAGCACGGGGAAGTCAGCGGCCACCCGCTCCGCGACGCGCCGCAGCTCGGCCTCCGCGCTGGGGTGCGCGGAGTAGGCCAGGGAGGTGACCGCGGCGCCCGAGGCGTGGCCGTCGTGGTCGCGGACCGTCCCGGCGAACAGCGCCGTGCCCCCGGCCGCCGGGTCACCGACGGCGGCCATCACCTCGGGAACGGACAGCGGGGTCTCGCGCAGCGCCAGCAGCCGGATGGGGTCGTGGTCGGTCATGCCGGACATCCTCTCGCAACCGGGCCCTACCGGCGCCGGGCGCGACGGGCCCGGCGAACCAGCGCGGCGGTGCCGACCAGGGCGACGGTCGCGCCGGCCGCGCCGAGCGTGGTGGCGGCGTCCTTGCGGCCCAGCCTGCGCCCGGCGACCGTGTGCCGCCCGGACACCTCGGTCAGCAGCTCGGCCAGCACCTCCTCGTTGCTCCAGCGCGGACGCCAGCCCGCCTCGTAGAGCTTGCTGCCGCTGACCACCCAGGGGTGCATCGTGTACGCCAGGTCCCCGGCCGGGGAGGGGGTCAGGCCCAGCCGGTGCAGCCGGGCCGCGGCGCCCAGCGCGACGGCGGGCGGCAGCTCCATCCGGCGGATGCCGGAGAGGGCCTCGACCTCCTCCTGCTCCAGCCAGCCGTCGCAGCCGACCGCCAGCTCGCCGTCCACCCGCTCCAGCGCGGCGAACTCCAGCGCGCCGACCAGGTCCTCGACGTGGCAGAACTGCCAGCGGGGGCGCGTTCCCGCCACGACCAGCAGCCGCGGGGACTCGAAGTAGCGGGTGAGCACGGTGTCCACGCCGCCGACCAGCAGGGCCGGGCGCAGCACGGTGACGTTGAGCCCGGGGTGGACCCGCGGGGCGCGGCGGGCCAGGTGCTCGATCTCCAGCAGGTCCCCGAGGCAGGTGGCGTCGGCCGTCGCCCGCAGTTCGGCGTCCTCGGCGAGCGGGACGTCGTTGTCCGCCAGGGCGCCGTAGACCATGGCGGAGGTGCACAGCACGACCCGGCGCACGCCGGCGGCTGCGGCGGCGGTCAGGACGGTCTGCGCGCCGCGGACGTTGTAGGCGGTGCGGGCGGCCGGGTCGGAGCCGAGCTCCAGATCCAGCGCGAGGTGCACCACGACGTCGACGGGGTCGGCCTCCTCGCGCAGCTCGCGGGCCCCGGCGTCGCGGGCGGCGCCCGAGGTGCGCAGGAGGTCCGCGATGGCCGGGTCGCGCACGTCGAGAGTGTGCCACTCGGCGCCCTTGACGTCCCCGACCCGCTCGTCCAGGGCGAGGACACGCTTGACGTCCTCGGCGGCCAGCAGCCGCTCGGTGAGCAGCGCCCCGACCCCGGTGGCGGCTCCGGTGACCGCCACGGTCAGGGGGCCGGCGGGGCCGTTTCGCGCTGCGCGAACGGCTTGGTCCGGGGAACTCACAGGACGTCTCCAGCGGTTGTCTCGGTACGAGGTGCGCAGGCCCATCCTGCCCGAGAGGTGTCTAGGCTGGGGGCACAGACCAGCGATTTTCACGCGCGTTGGTCCCGTCAGAGACAGTAGAGCCGAGGGATTCCCGTGAGTGACTTTCCGTTCGGATTCGGTCTTCCCGACGAGCCGGAGGACGGCGAGTCCCGGAAGAGGGAGGGCGGCGGGTCCGGCCCGGCGGACAATCCGCTGGCGGCGCTGTTCGGCTTTGGGGCGGGCGGCGGGGCGGGCGTTCCCAGCCCACAGGACCTGGGCGCGGCGTTCCAGCAGCTCGGTCAGATGCTCTCCTACGAGGGCGGCCCGGTGAACTGGGAGCTGGCGCGAGGCGTGGCGCGGCAGACGGTGGCGCAGGGCGGTGCGGAGGGCGTGCCGGGCCCGGCGACCAAGGACGTGAGCGTGGGCCGGGCCGAGCGGGAGCAGGTCGAGGAGGCGCTGCGGCTGGCCGACCTGTGGCTGGACGGGGTGACCTCGCTGCCCTCGGGAGCGGCCTCGGCGGTGGCGTGGAGCCGGGCCGAGTGGGTCGAGGCGACGCTGCCGGTGTGGCAGGAGCTGGTGGACCCGGTGGCCGAGCGGGTCGGGGCGGCGATGGGCAACGTCCTGCCCGAGGAGATGCAGGCGATGGCCGGGCCGCTGCTGGGGATGATGCGCTCGATGGGCGGGGCCATGTTCGGCACGCAGATCGGGCAGGCCGTGGGCGTGCTGGCCGGCGAGGTGGTGGGCTCCACGGACGTGGGGCTGCCGCTGGGCCCGGCGGGCAAGGCCGCGCTGCTGCCGCAGAACGTCGCGGCCTTCGGCGAGGGCCTGGGCGTGCCCGAGGGCGACGTGCGGCTGTACCTGGCGCTGCGGGAGGCGGCCCACCAGCGGCTGTTCGCGCACGTGCCGTGGCTGCGTTCGCACCTCTTCGGCGCGGTCGAGGGGTACGCGCGGGGCATCCAGGTGGACACCTCCAAGCTGGAGGACATGGTCGGGCAGCTGGACCCGGCGCGGCCCGAGGAGCTGCAGGAGAAGCTCCAGCAGGGGCTGTTCCAGCCGGAGGACACGCCGGAGCAGAAGGCGGCGCTGGCCCGGCTCGAGACGGCGCTGGCGCTGGTGGAGGGCTGGGTGGACGCGGTGGTGCACGCGGCGGCCGAGCCGCACCTGCCGTCCGCCTCGGCGCTGCGCGAGACGCTGCGGCGGCGCCGGGCGTCGGGCGGGCCGGCGGAGCAGACGTTCGCCACGCTGATCGGCCTGGAGCTGCGGCCCCGGCGGCTGCGGGACGCGGCGCGGCTGTGGGCCTCGCTGACCGGGGCGCGCGGGGCGGACGGCCGGGACGCGCTGTGGGCGCACCCGGACATGCTGCCGACGGCCGAGGACCTGGACGACCCGGACGGGTTCGTGCACCGGGACCAGGTGGACTTCTCGGAGCTGGACCGGATGCTGGGCGACGCGGCGGGCGAGCGCGGGCCGCGCCTGGAGAAGGGCCCCGACGAGACGGACGGCCCGGACGACGCGGAGGGCTCCGGGGGTTCCTCGGGACCGGGCGGCTCTCCGGCGTGAGCGGGCTGCACGCGGACGCCTCCCGGGTGCTGCGGGAGTGGGGCGCGCCGGACGAGGAGCAGGAGGCGCTGCGGCGGGCGTACGCCGGGCACCTGGAGGATCACCCGGACGGGGTGTGGCGCGGCTGCGCGAGCGGGCACATCACGGCCAGCGCGCTGGTGATCGACCCGGCGGCGGGGCGGGTGCTGCTCACCCTGCACGGGAAGCTCGGGCTGTGGCTCCAGACGGGCGGGCACTGCGAGCCGGGGGACGCCACGCTGGCGGGAGCGGCGCTGCGGGAGGCCACCGAGGAGTCCGGAATCGGCGGGCTGCGGCTGCTGCCCGAGCCGGCGCGCCTGGACCGGCACCGCACGCCCTGCGCGGTGCACCTGGACGTGCAGTACGCGGCGCTGGCGCCGGCCGGGGCGCGGGCGGTGATCAGCGAGGAGTCGGCGGACCTGCGGTGGTTCGCCTACGAGGAGGTCGCCGGGGTGGCGGACGCCTCGGTGGTGCGGCTGCTGGAGCGCTCCCGCGCGCTGCTGTAGCGCGGGAGGCGCGCGAGGCCGGGCGCCTGCCCGGCCGGGCGCCGGTCAACGCCCCCAGGCGCCGCCCTGGCCGAGCTGCGGGCCCTGCCCCTGGCGGAACTGCAGGCGTTCCCCGAAGGAGGTCTGCTGCGGCGGCATCAGCTCGCTGGGCTGGACCACGACGTACCCGTCGCCCATGAAGCTCAGCTCCCAGCCCTCGCCCGTGCTGCCGCGGCGGCGCCAGACGCTGTGGCTGCTGGTCTGGGCCTGCATCTGCACCCGCAGCGAGGTCGACCAGGCGACCACCGCGTCCGCGTCCGCGCTGACGTAGGACGTGGGTGTCACCCGCAGGACGAGCGGCTGCCCGGAGGTGGTGATGGCGACCTGGCCCTGGCCGGTGAAGAGGAGGTTGTGCGAGCCGACGCCGGGGATGCCGTACTGGCTCTCCACGGAGACGACGTCCCAGTTCAGGTGGGCGTCCAGCGCCAGCACGTAGGAGCTGTCGACGGTCAGGCCCTCCTGGTCGACGGCCAGCACGTGGACGTTCTGCGCGAGGTTGGCGAACCAGATGGAGCCCTGGCCGTAGGCGCGCATCAGCGGCAGGACCTCGCCGGCCCGCTGCTGGCGGCGGCGCTGCCCGGGCGGCTGGTACTCGCCGTCGAACTCGACCATGCCCTCGAACGCGACCATGCTGCCGGCGCGGGCGATCACGTCCTCGCCGCGGGTGAGGGCCACGCGCAGCATGTGGGCGTTCTGGAGGGCGAAGCGGTCCTGGGACTGGGTGACGGTGTTGCTGAAGATCGGGCTGTGCACGGTGGGGCTCCCCCGGTCGAGGCGTCGGGCGCGCCCGCCGGGCGCGCGCGGGTGGTGACTACTGCTGCTGCTGGAGCCGGTCGGTGCTGTCCTCGCTGGGCTGCACGATGACGAACCCCTGGCCGGAGAACGCCAGCTGGAACGCCTCGCCGCTGCCGCGGCCGATCAGCGAGGACGCCTTGAAGCTGCGCTTGGGCGTCATCCTCAGCCCAGTGGACCAGGCGACGAGGGCGTCGGGGTCGACGTAGGTCTCCCCGGCCTGGCCGCAGTCCACCACGACGGGCGTGCCGCGGCTGGTGACGGCGACCCAGCCGGTGCCGGTGATGCCGAGGTTGAAGAAGCCCTGCCCGGCGAACTTGGCGATGCCCTTGACCCGCTGAACGCCCCACTCCAGGTGTGCGTCGAAGGCCAGGACGTTGCTGGCGTTGACCGAGAGGTTGTCCCCCTGGAGGGGGAGGCAGACGACGTCGGCGCCGTAGTCCGCGAGGTAGAGCTGGCCGTCGCCGTGGCACTTCATCAGCGGGACGCTCTCGCCGGTGATCCGGCCGGCGAACATCTGCTTGAGGGCGGCGGGGTTGGACTCGTACTGGATGAAGCCCTCGTAGGCCACCATCGAGCCGGTCCTGGCCAGGACGTCCTGGCCCGCGGTGAGGGAGATCCTCGCCATCGTGGGGCCGTGGTTCTCCATCCGGGCGGCGGGGGCGCCGGGCGCGTAACCCGCGATCATGCGCTGGTCCATCACGGGCTCCGGTCAGATCTCGTAGGGCTGGACGATGGCGAAGTTCCCCGGGGCGCCGCGGAACTGGAGCTGGGTGGACTCGCCGGTGTGGCCGGGGTACGCGTGCCGGCGCAGGCGGACCTGGTTGGCGACGAGCACCTGGGCGCCCGCGGACCAGGCCACGACGGCGTTGGCGTCGGAGTAGGTCATCGGCGTGACCGGGAGGACCAGCGGCTCGCCGTGCGTCTTGACCACGACGGTGCCCTGGCCCTGGAACTGCAGCGCGAACAGCGAGCCCCCGGGCAGGCCGTGGCCGTCGATGCGGCGCACGTCGAAGTCGAGGGACTCGTCGAACGCCAGGACGTGCTGGGAGGCGACGCACAGGGCGTCGCCCTGCAGCTCGATGGGGTGCAGGTGCGTGGCGTCCTCGGCGAGGTAGACCTGGCCGGGGCCGCTGCACCGCATGAGGCTGGGGAAGCCCTGGCCGGTGGCCCAGGTGGTGGCGCGGCGCTTGAGGCCGCCGCCCTTGTACCCGAACTCGACCTGGCCCTGGTAGAGCACCATGCTGCCCTGGAGGGCGAGGGCCGCCTGCTGGTTGCCCGCGGTGAGGTCGACGCGGATGAGGCGGGGGTTCTGCAGGGCCCAGCGCTGGCCGGGGGCGGGGGCGGCGCGGTACTTGTCCAGCAGGCCGCCGAGGCCGCCGGCGGGGGGCGCGGCGGGAACGGCGGGCGCCGTGGGCACACCCGGCTGGGGGGCGCCGGGCGGCGGGAAGCCCTGCCCGGGAGCCGGCGGGGGGTAGCCGGCGCCGGGGGGCGGCGCGCCGTACCCGCCGGGGGGTCCCGGCTGTGGGGGAACGGGCGCGTGCGGGGCGGCGGGGGCCGGATACCCGCCGGGGCCGGGGGGCGCGGGGGGCGGCACGAAGCCGCCGCCGGGCGGAGGTGCGGGGGCCGCGGGCGCCGGGGCCGGGGGCGGCACGGGGGCCGCCGGCGCGGGCGCGGGCGCCGGGGGCGCGAAGGCGGCGGGCGCGGGAGCAGGGGCCGGCGCGGGGGCCGCGGCGGCCCCGGGCGGGGCGGCGAATCCGGGCGGGCCCGCGGGGGCGGCGCCCGGGGGCGGGGCGAAGCCGGGTGCGGCGGCGGGCGGCGCGGCCTGCGGCTCGGGCTCCTCGTCGGCGACCTCGCCGCCGAAGTGCCGCAGCAGCGCGGCGAGCCCGCCGTCGAAGCCCTGGCCGACGGCCGCGAACCGCCAGCCGTCCTTGCGGTAGAAGTCCCCGAGCATCACGGCGCGCTCGGTGGTGAACTCGCTGCCGTCGAAGGCGTACCGGACGATCTCCTCGCCGCCGGCCACGATCCGCAGATATCCCGGGGCGACCTGCGACATCGTGCCGTCGCCGTCCAGGGTCGCGGTGAACGCCAGCCGGTGGATCGCGTCGGGGACCCGGTCGAGGGTGACCCGGAAGGACTCGGTGTCCCCGGCCTGCGCCCCGAGCAGTTGCAGGGACTCCTCGGGCGACTTCGGCTGGTTGTAGAAGACGAAGTACCGGTCGTCGGAGAGGCGCTCGGCCGCGTCAAGTCCGAAGCAGCTGATGTCGAAGGTGAGCCCGGGCCCGCCGATCTGCACGCCGACGTACAGATCCGTGCCCAGCGTGAGATCGGTGAGCCTGGCCTTCTGGCCGCGCTTGAAGTGCGTCACCATACGTAACGACCGTCCCCCATCCGATACGACAAACTTCCGGCGGGGGCCAGACTAGCCCGTCTCGCGGACAGTGACGGCGGGTTGGGGCGGGTTGGGCCGGGTCCGCCTCGGGACGGGGGCGGATCGGGGCTTCGCGGAGGCCGGATCGGGGCGGCCCTCGCCCGGCGCGCGGCTCAGTCGCGCCGCAGCCAGGGCAGGTAGGGGAGGCGCTCGGCGGCCACCACGCCCTCCAGGAAGCCGCGGGCGCGCTCGGTGCGCGGGTAGGCGTCGAGCAGGCGCCAGAAGGCGGGGCCGTGTCCGGGCACCAGCAGGTGCGCCAGCTCGTGCAACAGCACGTAGTCGATCACGTACTCGGGCATGCCCTGGAGGCGGTGGGAGAGGCGGATGCTGCCGAGTGCGGGCGTGCAGGAGCCCCAGCGGGCGTTCTGATTGGTCACCCAGCGCACGCTGTCGGGGCGCGCGCGGCCCTGGAGGTAGCGCCGGGACAGCTCGGCGGCGCGGTCCTCCAGCTGGTCCTCGCCGAGGATGCGGCGGTCCTCCTGGGCGGCCAGCTTGTCCAGCATCACGGTGACCCAGCGGGACTCCTCGTCCGCGGTCATACGGGCCGGGATGAGCACGATCGTCCGGTCTCCCTCGCGGTAGGCCGAGACGGTCCTGCGGCGTCGGGCGCTGCGGCGCACCTCCACCCGCCCGTACTGCTCCGCGTCCACCACCGCCCGGCCCGCCGGGGTGATGCGCTGCGGCGGGCCGGCGCTGTTCAGCGGATCGGCGGGCACATCTTGACGTTACCCGGTGTGAGCCGGATATGTCCCGCGTGCGGAGGAGGCCGGCGCGACCGGGG